>JACRBV010000055.1 GCA_016213065.1 Deltaproteobacteria bacterium | reverse complement strand
GCTTATGGCGACAAAATTCTTTTTGAAAATTTGAGTTTTTCCCTTCCGCAGGGCGGGATTGTTGGTGTGATCGGTCCTAACGGCGCCGGCAAAACGACGCTGTTTAAAATGATCATGCAACTTGAAAAACCGGACAACGGTTCTTTCAAGGTGGGAGAAACCGTGAAACTTGGATATGTTGATCAAAACCGCTTTGCACCGAATGACACGCGCACCGTCTGGGAATGTATTTCAGGCGGGGGAGAAATAATCCGGCTTGGGACAAGAGATATTAATTCGCGCGCGTATGTTTCCCGTTTTAATTTTTCCGGTACCGATCAGCAAAAACAAATTTCCGTTCTTTCCGGCGGTGAGAGAAACCGGGTGCATCTTGCAATGACTTTGAAAGATGCCGGCAACGTTCTTTTGCTTGACGAACCGACCAACGATCTTGATGTGAACACACTCCGCGCGCTGGAAGTGGCCCTTGAAAATTTTGGCGGGTGCGCGGTTATTATCAGTCACGATCGCTGGTTTCTGGATCGCGTGGCCACCCACATGCTGGCTTTTGAAGGAGAGAGTCAGGTGTTTTGGTTTGATGGAAATTTTGCCGAATATGAAGCAGACCGGCACCGCCGTTTGGGTGCCGAAGCAGATCAGGTTCACCGCATCCATTACAAAAAAATGACCCGGCAGTAGAGTTGTTTTTTTAAGCGAGTCCTATTTCTTGCAAACCTTTTTGCCAGTGGAGCGCCAAAACGGAACCGATTTTTTTTGATGTGGGGTCGTTTGAAAAACAGTAAGCCTCGGCCCTGTTAAAATCCCTCAAAAATTTTTCCACCGTTTGTGTATCCCGTTCATCAACCCTGTTGGATGATTTGATTTCAATCAAAATATCGGGAAGTCCCGGTCTTTCCACAATCAGATCAATTTCCGCTCCGTCTTTTGTGAGCAGATAATAAAAACGGAAATCGGTTTTCTTGTAATCGTTAAGACGCATCATTTCGATAATGAGCCAATGTTCAAAGGCTCTTCCATAGGCGTAGGTTTGAGGTAACAGAGGTACCTCCAATGTTCCCTCGAGGGCGCGTTTGATACCCGTGTCAAAAAAATAGAATTTGGGATTTTGCCGTTGTTGCTTGCGGATGGAACGATGATATGGCTGGAGCAGGGATCCCACCAGTGTATCTTCCAGAATTTCGAAATAAGACTGCACTGTTTTGACATCAACTCCGGTATCGAGTGCAATATTGGAATAATTGAGAATGGATCCGTTGCATTGAGCCGCAATTTCCAAAAATTTTCGAAAGGGATCAAGCTTTCGCACGACATGTTCCGCCCAGACTTCTTCTTTCAGATAAGTTATGGCATAGGTTTTTAAAAAAGCGTTGGGCTCCTCTTTCGAGTTTTGTATCCGGGAGAGATTGGCCGCCTTTGGCAGTGCTCCAAAATGGAGCGCCTTTTCCAGACTGAAGGCTTCTCCCATTTCCACATGCGTCAACGGAAAAAGATTATTGAGAAAAGCCCTTCCCGCAAGCAAATTGGCGGCACCTCGTTTGAGTTTACGTGCGCTGGAACCGGTGAGGGCAAACAAAACAGGGGATGATTCAATCAGACGATGCACGGAATCGAGCAATTTGGGAAGTTTTTGAACTTCATCAACGACCACCCACCGGATCCGATTTTTTTGTGCCTCTACTGTGGAAAAAAATAATCCCGGATTTTTGGCATATTCCTCTTCTTGCAATGGGTCTAACAAATCAATCCAGAGCGTCTTTTCGCCTTCAAAAAAGCTCTTCAAAAAGGTCGATTTGCCAGTTCCCCGTGCTCCGAAAAGAAAGAAACTATTTGATTTTATTGGTTTAATTATTCTCTGGAACATACTCCATATTTATACGCTGTTTATGGAGTTATGTCCATCAATTTTTGTTAGAAGTGATAAATCTTGATTCTGTAACGGTTGTCCATTATGTGACGGGTCCTTAAAAAAAACATGAATCTCTCCAGTCCCGAAACTATCCGAGAAATCAGGCGTCGCAAAACGTTTGCGATTATTTCCCATCCCGACGCGGGAAAAACAACCATCACCGAAAAACTTCTACTGTTTGGAAATGCGATTCATATGGCGGGGATGGTAAAGGCAAAACGGGCAAGACACTTCGCAAAGTCTGACTGGATGGAGATTGAGAAACAGCGCGGTATTTCGGTTGCATCTTCCGTGATGCAATTTGAATATGACAATCACGAATTCAATTTGCTCGACACGCCGGGGCATCAGGATTTCAGCGAAGATACCTATCGCGTGCTAACCGCCGTGGACAGCGCCTTGATGGTGATCGACTCCTCAAAAGGAATCGAAACCCAGACCAAAAAACTTTTTCAGGTTTGCCGAGATCGCAATCTTCCGATCATCACTTTCATGAACAAACTCGATTTGGAGGGACATGGTCCCTTTGAGTTGGTTAATGAGGTGGAACAGGTGTTGCAACTTCCCTGTTTCACCGTCACATGGCCCATTGGCCATGGAAAACAATTTAGGGGTGTTTATGATCTGGTGAAAAAGAAAATCCGTCTTTTTGATTCTAACCAGAAAACAAGACGTGTACGCGAAGAAATTTTTAGCGATTTGGAAGACCCCGTGCTTCGGGAAAAAATTGGTACGGAATATATTGAGAAACTCAAAGATGATCTGGAATTGTTGTGCGGAGCGGGACATATTTTTGACGAACAGAAATTTCTACAGGGAAATTTAAGTCCTGTTTTTTTTGGTTCCGCCGTCAATAATTTCGGCGTTCAGGAACTTCTCGATTCGTTCATAAAATATGCTCCAAGTCCCAGACCGTGTCCCACCGTCAGCAGAGCGATTCATCCCGAAGAGGTTGCATTCACCGGACTCGTTTTCAAAATTCAGGCGAATATGGATCCCAAACATCGTGACAGGTGTGCTTTCGTGCGCATTTGTTCGGGAGAATTTGTGCAGGGCATGAGTGTCTATCATGTTCGTCAGGAAAAATTTTTCAAAATCAACAACGCCATGCAATTCATGTCGCAGGAACGCAAAAATATTGATCGCGCCTACGCCGGCGACATCATCGGCATTCATGACAAGGGTTCTTTGATGATTGGCGATGCGATTACGATGGGCGAAGAACTCCGTTTCACCGGCATTCCCCAGTTTTCCCCCAACCTTTTTAGTCGTGTGGAATTAAAAAATCCGATCAAGAGCAAACAACTTCAAAAAGGACTTGAACAGTTGGCGGAAGAGGGAACTTCGCAGGTTTTCCGGCGCCGCCACAATTCGGAGACGATTATCGGGGTGGTGGGACAACTTCAACTGGAAGTGGTGAAGTTCAGACTTTTGCATGAATATGGAGCCGATGCGGTTTTTACACCGATGAAATATGGTGTTTCCCGCTGGTATCATTCGGAAAGCAAAAAAGAGATGGATCGCTTTTACGACTATTATCAGTTTCACATTGTTTATGATGTTCGGGGTTATCCGATGATGCTTTTTGAAAGCGATTGGGAAAAAGATTACATCGCCGAAAAAAATCCCGAAATTCATTTTTACGCAAGCCTTCTCAATTATGAAAAGGAGTGTGGATAGGGCGCCCCGTTGTCATTATCATTTAATCAAAGAGAGATGATTGATTTCCATACAGCACTGATTGATTTTGATTTTTGGCGGAGGGGGTGAGATTCGAACTCACGGAACCCGTAAGGGTTCGCCAGTTTTCAAGACTGGTTCCATCAACCACTCGGACACCCCTCCAAACTACGTTTTTGACTATGCAATCCGGAGGGGGAAAAAACAAGTTTGAAAGTCAACGCTGTGGTTTTTTGTTCCACAGAATAACGCCCAGCGGCAATGCTACCAGATCAAACAACAGGGCAAGGGTAAGTAGAGTGGGCATCCACAGGGCAAGCTGTATGTTCGAAATAAAACCGGATGTGATGAGCGAAGCGAAGCCAAGGATCAAAACAACGGAGCTCAGCATGCACGCGCGCCCTACACCGGAAAGAGTTTTCTCTACGGCCTCTGCGGGCGTCATCCCCTCTTTCATGCCCTGTTTCATCCCCCACAGAATGTGGATTGTATCGTCGACAATCAGCCCAAGCCCCACGGCGGGAAGAATCATGAGGGCGAGCGAAAAACCCGCCCCCGTCCATCCCATGATTCCCATCGTAATCAGAATGGGCAAGACATTGGGGATCATGGCGAGGAGCCCCCATTTGACAGAGCGAAAAAGGACAATCAGTAAAAGGCAGACGGTAACGAAGGCCATTGTGCAATTTCGAATCAGTTCGGCAAGCATCTTTTTTTCCATCTCTTTATATAGCAAGGCAAAACCGCTCCACGAAACATCCACGCCGACGCCCGCAAAACTTGTTTTCATATAATTCAGCGCCTGAATCATTTTATCGTAATACTCTTGTTTGTCGGTGCGGACGCGAACGTGGATTCGCACTTTTTTAAGATCTTTGGATAGCCATTGACGAAGGAGACCATCGTCAGAAGCCCGTATTTCCCTGAGAAGACGGTTTCTGTTATTCCAAAGCGCCTTGGCGTTTTTGGGAATGCCGCTTGTAAGAACATAAGCGCTGATGCCGATGTCAATCGGGGACAGGGTTGTTGCAACGGGTGCTGTGAGGCCCATGGCCATTTGCATACCCTGAATCAGTTTGAATTTTTCCGGATGAGAAAAATCCGTGCCGTCCGTTGTCTGCATAAGAATTTCAAAAGAGGCGGCGCCGAAAAGTTTTTCGTCCATCTCCGCGATCTCCATCTGCGGGGCCGTTCCCGTTTTGAATATCCGCGGAAAATCAAAACGAAGATGTACAAAGCGAATGCCGTAAGACAGAACAAGTGTTGCAACGATCAAAACAGAAGCCAGAAGGATGGGATTTTTTTTAATGGTTGCGACAAGAAAAGGGCCCGGTGTCGCCATCTTCTGCTTTTTGACGCCAATCAGGATAGCAGGAAGAATAGTCAAAGAGGAAATAAGGGTGAATGGGATTCCGGTGACAACAATCAGTCCGATGGAGCGGATCTGTGAGAGGTCTGAAAATAGAAGCGTTGCGAATCCGGCGATGGTCGTGATGACGGCCCAGAGACAGGGGATGGTGCACGACTGAAACATTTTTCGCAGAGCTTCCGTATCATCCGCACCCCTGTTTTTTTCGTTGGTGAAATGTCCGATGAAATAAACCGCATTTTCAAAACCAATCGCCGCGAGGATGGGAACGGCCATCAAGGCAAACTGGGAAAGAGAGACATTCAAAATCGCCATAAGACCGCAGGAGAAGGAAACGCCGGACAACCCCGCCAAAACAGCCGCTGTAATCGTGCGCCACGATCTGTAAATAAAACCGAACAAAACAATTCCGAAAAGGGTAATCGCCGAAACGGAAAAAAAAAGATCTTTGCGGGACAATTCAATCGCCTTGGATTGCATGGCCAGCGGCCCCGTTAAAAAAGCGCGTTCCGTCGGCAGAAGAAATTCTTTGACGCCAGATTCAATTTTTTTTGTAAGAGCCAAACCTTTGCTGGGAAGAATTGCAGAGGCCGAGGGAATAAGGGCCAAGACCGTTCTTTTTCCATCAGGTGAGAGAAGAAGTTTTTTTGTGAGCGGCAACTGTTTCAATATTTCCGTGTCGGGTTTCTGCTGATTGCGGGACAGATTGGAAAGGCTGATGACGGATTGAATGCCCTCTGTTTGAGCAAGTTGATCCGTGAGTTGTCGTAGCCGAAGTAGCTTGGTTTCTCCGAGCACAGGCTCTTCTGTTTCCCAAACAAGAGCCAAAAGCGGCTCCGTGCCGAAACTTTCTTGCAAATCTCGGTATGTTTCAATCTGTGGACTGTCTCTCAGAAAACGGGAGTGGAGCGAGGGATCAAGGTTGAGTCCTTTGGAAAACCAGAAGCCAAATGCGATTGCGATAGTTCCGGCCGCCAGAATCTGAAAACGAAAGTGTTTTATGAAATTTGAAAAATCCATTTTTTTAGGGGAAGGATTTTCTCATTGCAACCAACCCCCGATTCTCTATATTGCGTCCATTGTTTCAGTCAATCTGCAAAGGGGGATTCGTGAGAAAAACATTTTTGTTGTTTGCTTTGTTTCTGGTTTTTTCCGGCGTTTTTTGGAGCGGGTGTTCTCTCGCGGGCGGACAAACAATGCCGCAAAAAGCCGGAGAATCCAAATAATCATTTTAACCATGGGGGTGTAACATGAAGGGAAAAAAGATACCTGTAGTTTTGGTTTCTCTTTTGAGCGGGGCCTTTGTAACGGTTTTATTTAATCACTGCGGTTCTGCGGGAGACCCCACAGCCGGCACCACAACCGGAACCAGTGCAACAAGTACAAGCGGTGTTGCCCTGACATCTCTGGATTTTCCCACCGTTGGTGTCTGCAATAACTCCGTTGATGTTACTACTACGACTTTTAAGAATGCCCTTTCTGTGGCCACGTCTTTTATTTTCATGGAAAAGACATTTACTTCCGACGCCGATAATCCCTTTATCTGCGGAAAGCAGGGCACATGGGACCCGAGTGATGCGAACGCCTTCAGCACCACCAATTCAACCGTTTTATTCGCAGATACCACGATGAGTATTATTCAAAACACCCGCGGTACGGTTATGATGTGCAACAGCGGTTTCACTTTCACCAATCTGGCTTATGGTTTCCACGATGCGGGAACCTATCGTGCGGAACTGACTTTCACAGACGGGACTACAACACGCCGCGTGAGACTTCGTTTTACGGTCTCCGGCACCGATGCCGGGAAAACGCTTTCTTCTCTTGGGCTGACACTGGCCGATATTTCCTTAGTGGACGGAAATAATAATGCCCTAACCACCGCTCAGGCCATTTTGAATCTTCTTGCCGCCAACCCTGCATCGATCACAATCAAGGCTAATGCTGGCGGCTCTACAAGAATCACGGCAACCGGCGGCATTATTTGCGGAAAAACCATTTGATGATTCGAAAATAAAAAACAAGTTTAGCTGTTGACTTTGACGTCCAAAGCAATTTTCTCTGTAGCAGGAGTTTCCGGTGTCACTGTTGATGCTGTGGCCGGTTTTTGCAAAAGACGAAGTGCTGACAATTTGGCTCGCGCTTGGTCTCCGAAAAGCATGCTGGTGAAATAACCAAATCCCGGTTTGTTTCGATCGCTGGAAAATTCTGCATAGGCCATACAACCCTCTGTCGTGACGAACGCATAGTTCGTGCCATGCTGGGTAGAATCGACTGCTAAAACTTCTCCCAAAAGATGTCCGTGAGTCTGGTCATAACGTATTCCAAGCATTCGAACTGCTCGCTGACCATTTCCTTTGAAAGGAATTTCAAAAGTATCTCCTTCTGAAATGAGGCCGTCACCATCTCTGTCGGCCCAATTTTTAAATCCTCTTTGTGCGGCTACTTCTGGTGAAAACTTCTTCAATGCTGTGTTTTCCATGATAATTCTCCTTTGACGAACAACCTCATTGCTTTCGCAATCTTTGGTTTTTAAAAGCTAGATAATTCGGGGGCTCTTTTTAGACTCCGCAAACTCTGCGAGTTTGCTTCGCGGTCTGGCTAAGCCAGACCTTGACGCTTAATCAGGCCACTTCCGCTAGCGAATTTGAAGGGAGTGCCTCCAAACGAGGCGCCCTTCTAGAGAAACCGTCAACGCTTGTCAATATTATTTTCAAAAATATGGTGGAGAAATTGACAAAGCGTTTCAGCTCCTGTATTTCGGCGGGCGTGTCTAAACGTTATTTTCAGGAAATTCTTGATCAGAATTGGAAGAAGCGCCGGCTTCTTTGTGTGGGGCTTGATAGCGATGTTGCAAAACTCCCCAAAGGGGAAACACAGCTTTCCTTCAATCAGAAAATTATTGAAGAAACATCCGATTTAGTCGCCGCTTACAAACCGAACATTGCGTTTTATGAATCAGAAGGGGTGAAAGGTTTGGAGGCGCTTCAAAAAACCGTCGCCTTTATTTTGGAAACAGCGCCACACGTTTTGATTTTGCTGGATGCCAAACGCGGAGACATCGGCAACACCAACGACGCCTACGCCAAAGCCGCTTTTGAAGAAATCAAGGCCGATGCCATCACACTCCATCCGTATATGGGGAGAGAATCGCTTCAACCGTTTTTGAATTACGCGGAGAAGGGGTGTTTTATTTTGTGCCGCACTTCCAATCCGGGGGCGAAAGAATTTCAGGATATCAAAATAGACGGCGAACCGCTCTATCTGAAGGTTGCAAAACAGGTAAGGCAATGGAACAAAAATAATAATTGCGGACTTGTGGTTGGGGCAACCTGTCCGGAAGAATTGCAGTCTGTCCGCAAAGCGGCGCCATATCTGCCTTTCTTGGTGCCCGGCGTTGGCGCGCAGGGGGGGGATTGGAAAACCACCGTGAAGTTCGGAACGAATGCAGACGGAGGTGGATTGTTGATCAATCTCTCCCGCAGTGTGATTTTTGCCTCCAACGGTGTTGATTTTGCCGCGGCCGCCCGCAACGCTATCTTGCAAACCGTAAAATAAAACGTTACTTAGTGACATGCCCAAAAAACGACTTTTCGGTTTTATCGCCGATCCTCTCACCAATTTCAAACCGCTCATGGACAATACTCTTTGTTATATGAAAGAGGTTCAAAGATTGGGTCATGATTTTCTGGTTTGTCAGCCAAAAGATCTTTTCATGAAGCAGAATGAACTTTGGGGAACATTTATAGAAATTGAATTGACAGGAAAAATTCCGGATTTCTTTTCTGTGATTGGTCAAAAAAAACTTCCACTTAAAAAATTCGATGTTCTTTTTCTGCGCAAAGATCCACCGGTTGATATGTATTATCTTCATCATTTGTATCTTTTGATGAAGGTGGAAGGAGAGGTGTTGATGGTCAACAAACCCTCCGCCATTTTGCGTTTCAATGAAAAACTCTCCGCGCTTTCTTTTTCTTTCAGTCCCAAAACGCTTGTCAGTTCCAATGTCGATCAGATTGTTACGTTCGCAGAAAAACAAAAAAAGGGAGTCGTCGTTAAACCTTTAAGTGACGGGAGCGGACGCGGGGTCATTAAAATTCAAAAATCAAAAATCAAAAATCAAAAATTTGGGGAAATTCTGAAAGAGATGACGGGGGATGGGCGTTTTATGGTGGTGTGTCAAGAATTCCTGCCGCAAATTTCTGTGGGAGATCAGAGAATTGTTTTATGGAACGGAAAAATTCTGACACATTTTATTCGCAAACCCAAACCCGGAAATTTTTTGGCCAACACCGCGGCGGGAGGTCAACTGCTTCCCTTTCCGTTGGAAATGCGCGAGAAAAAAATTGCGGAAACAGTTGGGTCTTGGGCAAAAAAAGAGGGCCTTTATATTGTGGGGCTCGATGTCATCCGCCCCTATCTTACAGAAATCAATGTGACGAGTCCCGCTGGTGTACAACAAGGCAATGCGGTTTATGGAACAAATCTGGAACGCAGGATTATAGATGATATATTGAGGTGGCTTTAAATTATGTGACTTTTATTTTTGGTTTTTGATTTGTGTTTTTGGTTTTTGATTTGTGTTTTTGATTTTTGGTTTTTGATTTTTTCTTATGCCAAGACGTTTACAAAAAGAAGATTTGCGGAAACGGTTTCATCCCGTGAAGAAACAAAAAAAGAAGAAACGCCGTTTTGTGCGCTATTTTTTTTGGATGCTGATTGTTTTAGCTCTGATCAGTCTGGCGGCTTTCATTCGTATCCAGCAACTCGAAAAAATAGTCGAAACAAAATTTAATGTGGCGCAGAAATGGAATATTCCTTCCCGAGTTTATGCCGACAGTGAATATCTTTATCCGGGTGTTGATATCACAAAACGAAATCTGAACGGAAAGCTGGAACGTTTGGGTTATCGCGAAGTATCGCAAACGCTCAAGGGCCCGGGAGATTTTGTCACCGCAAAGGATCACATCGATATTTATCTCCACGACTTTGCCTATCCACTGGAAAAATTCGCCGGTTATCCGGTTCGTCTTGAACTGCTTCAGGGCGCCATTCAGCGGATGGTTGATCTGGAATCAAACGAAGATTTGCCGCTTGTGCGTCTTGAACCCGAAGAGATTGCAACTTTATTTGACGAAAAAATGGAGGATCGAACCCTCATCACTTTAAAAGAATGTCCCCAATATCTTTTGGAAGCGATTATCACTATTGAAGATGAACGGTTTTTCAAACATCACGGCATTGATCCAGTAGGTATTATACGGGCCGCCGCGGCGGATCTCCTCTCTTTCAAACTGGCTCAGGGAGGATCAACTCTTACACAACAGTTGGTGAAAAATTTTTTCCTCACCGCCAAAAAATCAATACGTCGCAAAATTGATGAAGCGCTGATGGCGTTGATTCTTGAAAAAAAACATACCAAAGCTGAAATTCTTGAAGCATATCTCAATGAAATTTATTTGGGACAACGCGGTCCTTCCAGTGTTACCGGCGTTGCCGAAGCGGCCAAACATTATTTTGCCAAGGATATTCATCAACTCACCTTAAGTGAATCGGCCATGTTGGCAGGCATGATTCGCAATCCTTCCGAATATTCTCCGTTGAGAAACAAGGAGAGGGCACAGGACCGACGCAATCTCATTCTCAAAAAAATGAGAGAGGCGGATATCATCACGGAAGAAGCGTACAAAAAAGCAATTGTCGAAGAGATTGTGACGCCCAAACCCAAAGTCAGACCGATCGTGGCTCCCTATTTCATTGATTTTTTAAAAAATCAAATCGCCGATTTATATCCTCAGGATATTTTGCAGAAAGAGGGACTCAAAATTTTTACAACTCTTGATATGACGATGCAACTTGCCGGAGACGAAGCCCTGACACAAGGTCTGTCTGATTTGGAAAAAAAGAACGCGGCGCTTCTTCCGAAAGATCATGAAGGGGGATTGCAAGGATGTGTTGTCGTTGTGTCGCCGCAAAACGGTTATGTGCGAGCGATGGTTGGTGGAAAAAATTACAACACCAGTCAGTTTAACCGATGCACGCAGGCTATGCGCCAGCCCGGCAGTACCTTCAAACCGTTTGTTTATTTGACGGCGCTTGATCCCGACCGCTCTTTAAAAAAATTCACCAATATCACACTCATTCCAGACAGAAATTTTACGATTGACACGGTGCAAGGTCCTTGGAGTCCGGAAAATTACGATCATCAACAACACGGGGATGTGACTCTTCGTACAGCGCTGGAAAACAGCTACAACATTGCCACAGCCAAGTTGGCTTTGGATGTTGGTCTGGATAAAGTGGTGCAGACGGCACGCGACGCGGGAATCACAAGTCCTCTCGATCCGGTCCCGTCTTTGGCGCTCGGAAGTTTTGAGGTGAGTCCTCTGGAAATGGCGATGGCTTACACCATTTTCCCCAATTTGGGCGTCAAACCAGATCCTTCGGCGGTCATTAATATCATGACGACGCAGGGAGATGTTTTGGAAAAGAAAACTTTGAAGATGAAACGGGTGTTTAACGAAGCTCCCGTAGCTCTTGTCGACAGTCTGATGAAGGGCGTTTTTGAAAGAGGCACGGCGGCTAGCGCGCGCAATCTTGGATTCACGGGGATTGCCGCCGGAAAAACCGGAACCACTTCCAATTACCGTGATGCGTGGTTTGTGGGTTTCACGCCGCAGGTTCTGGGACTTGTCTGGATTGGTTTCGACGACAACACTCCGATTCAGATGAGCGGAGCCAAAGCAGGTCTGCCCATTTGGGTTGCCTTTATGAAGAAAGTTGTCGGAAATTCTCTGCAAGATTTCACTTTCCCCAAAGAGATTGTTCAAGTAAAGACAGGTCCGCAATGTCCAAAACCGTTTACCGAATATTTTATAAAGGGAACCGAAGAAACCGTTCCTTGTGTTCACTGATATTTTGTTTGTCTGTTTTAATTTTTAGCGGATGCGCCAAAGAACCCGCAAAAAAATTGCCGCCGTCCAAACCAAAAACCGTTGAAAAAATTCCTGAAAGTCCCTCTCCCGAAGCGGAAAAAACATTGAGTCCAAGACGGGAAGCGTCACAAAGACTTGTGCAGATCGGGCAAAGTTATTTGGAAAAAGGCGAGTTCGATAAAGCGGTGCAAACTTTTCAAGAGGCGATCAATGTAGATTATGAAAACGGTATCGCTTATTTTTATTTGTCGCAATCGCTGTATCAACGCGGAAATTACGATGATGCACTGAGTATTCTGGATCGAGCAGAAAATTTTTTGGCGGAGCAAGAGAATTGGAAAACCAAGATTGAGGAACTGCGCGTGACAATTAAAGATGCAAAAGAAGGAAAAACGGCGGAACCAACTCCGCCAAAACAACCCGAGGGAGTTTATTATTAAATGAACATTTTCTGTCATTCCTGCGAAGGCAGGAATCCAGAAACATTGAAATAAAACTGGATCCCCGCCTTCGCGGGGATGACATGTGTGTAATTTTTTGGATTTTCTTATGAGCGTTGTAACAAAAACCGGTGACAAAGGAACAACGGGGCTTCTTTCTGGCGAGCGTGTTTCCAAAACAGATCCCCGCGTGAAAGTTTACGGTGCATTGGATGAACTGGTTTCTTTTGTGGGATGGGTGCGGTCTCTAAAACCCATGGCGCAATTAGCGTCTCCTCTCAAACAAATTCAGACTGATCTTTTTAGACTTGGTGCCGAACTTGCCTCAACAAAATTGGATTCCAGATGGAAAATGACACCGATCAACACAAAAGATGTGGAGCAGTTGGAAGTGTGGATTAAAGAATTTGAACCGCAACTGGATTTGCCCCACTCTTTTGTGTTGCCCGGCGGAACTCCGTGCTCGGCTTCTCTCGATATTGCGCGCACGATTACACGCAGAGTGGAAAGAAAAATTGTTGGATTGATGGAAGCAAAAATTTATACCAACACCGAAGCACTTCGTTACGTGAATCGTTTATCCGATTTACTTTTTGTTTTTGCGCGATATGAACAGAAAAAGAACAATGTGCCGTATGAACTTGTGTAGAAAATTTTATGGTCCATGGTCCATAGTCCATGGTCCCAAAATTTATGACCGACGCGATTGTTGCTTTATCAACCATTGATTCCGAAAAAGAGGCAAAGAAAATTGCGAAAGCGTTGGTTGAAACGCACATTGCCGCCTGTGTGAACATCATTCCAAAAATCACCTCGATTTATGAATGGAAGGAAGAAATTTGCGAAGAAGAAGAACTTCTTTTGGTTATCAAAACCCAGCAAAATCGTTTGGAGGAATTGAAGGTCACACTCGAAGAACTGCACCCTTACGAAGTCCCGGAACTAATCGTCCTCCCCATCACCGACGGCTTCCCCGATTACCTAAGCTGGCTCCTCGCCAACACGAAATAAATACCGCTACTTTCTGGTTAAAGGCCTGCCGCTTTGGCGTTGGATTCGATTTGGGTTATGTTTTTACATCCCGGGATGACAGCGGAGACGGCGGGATTTTTTAGGCACCAGGCCAGAGCCCATTGGGACATGTCAATGCCGGCGGGGACTTCGTTTTTTTTAATTTCCTCAACTTCTTTGAGCCGATTTTTCAAATAATTCTTATTATATCGGGCACGGACATCATTGTCTTTGAATTTTGAATTGGGTTTGTATTTTCCGCTCAAAAAACCGCTGGCCATTGGCACGCGCGCCAACACTCCCAGATTTTGTTCCTTGACAAAGGGAAAAACTTCACTCTCCGGTTGTCGATCCAGTCGATTGTAAACCACCTGCACCACTTCAATTCCAGATTTTGTTGAATCCTTCACCTGAGAAAGAAAATCGTTGCTGAGGGAATTGCCCAAGTGGCGGATCTTTCCCGCCTTCATCTGTTTTTGTAGCATCTCAAAAAGCTCTTGCTGATGAAAAGCTTCATCATCTCCTGAATGAAATTGATAAAGATCAATGGTGTTGGTTTGCAAAGCTTTGAGAGAATCTTCCAACTGTTTCAAAACTTCTTTGGGAGTCCAATGGGATTCGCGCTGAAGATATCCGCCGAAAGAATGTCCAAACTTGGTTGCGATAATCCAGTCTTTCCGGTTTTTTTTGATGGCGTTACCGATTAAAATTTCGGAGAGATGGTCGCCGTAGCATTCAGCGGTGTCTATCAGATTTATTCCCAAATCCCACGCCCGGTCCAAAATCTGGTCCACTTCCAACTGCGTAAAATTCTTTCCCCATTCGCCGCCAAACTGCCAAGTACCAACGCCAATGACGGAAACATCAAGACCAGTTTTGCCGAGTTTGCGATATTTCATAATCTACTTTGACCAGAATGGTGCCGCTACTTTCTGGTTGCGAAATATTCCTGCGAACCTTTGGGGTCCGGCTTCATTGTGGGTTTTCCGGGCTTCCAGTCCATGGGGCAAACTTCGCCCGTTTTGGCGCTGTGTTGGAAAGCCTGAATCACGCGCAAAACTTCGTCGATGCTTCTTCCCACACCGAGGTCATGAACGACCTGATACACCACTTTTCCTTCAGGGTTGATGAGGAAAAGTCCTCTCAATGCGATACCGGCTTCCAATAACACGCCATAGTCTGCGCTGATTGTTTTTTTCACATCGGAAAGCAGAGGAAAGTTGATGGTGCCTAGGCCGCCCTTGTTGCGCGGGGTGTTGGTCCATGCAAGGTGTGTGAATTTGCTGTCGACCGAACAACCAAGTACTTCGGAACCCAATTTTTTGAATTCTTCATACCGGTCTGAAAAAGCGGTAATTTCCGTCGGACAGACGAAAGTGAAATCGAGCGGATAAAAGAAAAGGCAAATCCATTTGCCTTTGTAATCCGATAATTTGATTATTTTGAAATCGCCACCAACAACCGCTTCGGCTGTGAAGTCGGGTGCCTCTTTTTGAACGAGTGTCATGAAAGCCTCCTTGGTTTTTTGGACAAGGGACTATGGACCATGGACTAAGGACCGGAGTCAATCAGAAATTAACCCTGTCCCACCCACTTTGTTACCTTGAAAATTTTTTCGGCGGCTTCGAAAGCTCTCTCCTGAGCTTCATAGGAAGCTTTGAGAATGGCCACGCGCGTGGCGGTGTTGTGATATTTGTGGGAGGGGAGTTTCGGATTTCTTTTTTTATTCAACAATTTTAAAAAATTCATCATGCTCTCGGGTGCGTAGCCCATCAAAAAAAGGGCGCGTCCGGCAAAACCGTCGGCATTTGCTTCTTCTTCGCGGCGCATTTCAAAAATTTCTTCCCAGCTTAGGTGGGACCAGTCGGCTCCCAAGGGAACATCGCTCACCATGTGACCCCATTCGTGGGCCAGAATCGCGGCGAGCAGAGACTCGTCTTCGCCAAATTTTTCCAGAAACTCCACACCGACATAAAGAATATTTTCGTCGTCGACACAGGCAATGGTGTTGTGAGACGCGATAATTTTTTTATGTTTTTTTTTGGAAAGAAGACCCAGTTTTTTTGTGATGCGGTCCAAAACCCCTCCCGCGGCAAACATGGCGGCAATTTCAGGTTTGAGCCGGGCCAGATCGGCGGGTTTGGGGATGGGTTCCCCCATAAGTTTCCGAATTTCTTCGCTATTCCCAATGTGCCCGCTACCCGTCACAACCCGGTTCATCCATAGGGGCGGCAAACCAGTCATTTTAGGATCAATCCGATCAACCATTTTATTCCCTCATTACCACATAGTAACAGGTACCATATGGTAATTGTCGAAGGTCTTCATTATTGTTATCGGCGGAAGAGGACAAAAAGTTGCTAATACGGCAGAATGTAGAAAAATATGGCACAAAAATGGCTGGTGGCGCTGGTTAGTACTAAAAGATGCCATATTTCGTGGAATCCGAATTTGCCGGGAATGGGATTGGGTTTTTCAAAAAGATAAATGAGCGAACCGACGGTATAAAGAATTCCCCCGGCTCCCAGAAAAGCAAGGCCTTCCCAGTTAATTAATCGGCAAACGGGATAAAAAATAAGCACCCCAAGCCAGCCCATCAATAAATAAAGAAGCGTGGTCGCCCATTTCGGCGTTCGGGGAAAGAGGGCCTTCAGAACAATACCGATGACGGCCAAAAACCAGACAAGCGCCAGAATGGTCCACCCCATAGAATTCCGCAGAAGCACCAGACAAAACGGCGTTAAACTCCCCGCGATCATCAGATAAATTGAAAAATAATCCAGTTGGCGCAGGCGATGATTCGTTTTTTCAGAACCGTTAACGCCATGGTGGAGGGCGCTTGAAGTAAAAAGGGACACCGCGCCAAATCCGTACACGGCAAAACTTAAAGTATGCCACGGTTTGTTGTGGGCCACCGAAGAAGTCAGCAAAAGAATAAGCCCCATCATGGCCAAAACAGCGCCAATAGAGGCTGTGAGGGTGTTCCAGAATTCGTCAGTAACATGGGTACTTCCATCTTTGCTCAATTTTTGCATAAGGTGCCCATAAATTAGATATAAACCGCACCATTATTTTTTCAAGCAACTTTTTTTGAAAATTGCCGATAACAGATGTAGAGGGGGACTTTGAGGTGTATATCTATTGACTAATTCAATTGAACAATTGGCGGCACGCTATATTGAAGTTACGAATCGTAATCGGAGCTTGGTGCACGTTGTTGAGCGCGATGAGGCCTCGGAAATTTTAAAAGAGGTTGTCGTGGCGGGGAAATTTGCAGAGTTCGACAGTGCCGTATACGAAAGGCTTTCTCCTGATGCAAGGACCTCATTGGGCCGACTGTATCCGGACCTTCGTTGGACCGTTTCAAAGATGTTTAGAGAGGAAATGCAAAGAACAACGTCCTTTGCCACCTACAATCGTCTATTCGATAATTTCCAAACGCAATTACCCGGGACATTGAGTTCAATCCCTTCACCTTGTTATCAGGGAGTAGGTGAAGTGCTTGATTTCGATGCCAATACGCTTCGATATGCCGCAGGCGGTCTTGCCGCTGTTGGGGTGGGTACACTCTTGATTGCAGTTTTTCCGGGAACATGGGTTGCGATCGGTGCCGCGATGCTTCTCGGAGGGCTTTTACTTGCGGTGCCTGTGATTGGTGGAACGCTTTTTACAAAAAATGCCGTTGATTATTATGATGCAGATGACCAAGCCGAAAAAGATAGGGCGGAGATGGGAATGTGCAAAGGAGGCGTAATACTTACTCTGTCGCTTCCTCTGGTTCCGAAAGGTATTGTTAATCTAAAGGGCGCGGCACTTTTATCAGGTGGCGAAACAGCGGTCGCGGTTTCGTCTCTTTCGGTTGATGCAACAAATGCGGCAAAAAATTTGGCTACCCGTGGATACCAAGTTGTGGAGCAGGCGGGATATGTCGTGGTCAAGGGCGAGAATTTGCGGGCTACGATTCCCAGAAAAACATTCGATTGGCTCGTAAGAAATGATCAGCTAAACGAGGATGCCGTGCGAGCAATCCAAATGGAACGGCGATTGAGGCTTAGGAGAACATTTAGCACGGGCTACATAACCGGCCGAAGTCTTGATGAAAATATTGGGAAATACCTAGATGGAACTGGTTTTAATCTTAGAAAAATAATAGAGGCCAAATATGCGGCGACGCAAAGGCCGGTAAAAATAGTGATCGCTGGCGATGGTGACGGTGGTACTGCCAGAGGTCTCAAAAAACTTTATGGAAGGGCTGTGGAAATATTTAATGTTTCTCTCTATCCCGTTGTCGCAGACGACGGAGTCTATGCGGGACAGCTTGTTCGGGATGTTACTACCATTGGCACTTTGCCCGCTAAAATGCGTGGCGCAGATATCTTTCTAGATATCATGGGACCGGCGTTTCATGGCGAAGATAAATTAAATGCCATCAGACTTGGGATGGATTCTTTGGCTGTGGGCGGTGAGGCTTTTTTCACCACGAATGACACAATTATTATTGGAGTTGCAGAGAGAGGGGTCACGTCAATGGTCGATTATATCGTGGCGAGTGCATATGAAAGAATTCCGCCGAGACCCGTTTCCAGAGCGGCTTATCAAGTAGACTTAATCATTCCGGGTTTTAAACTCAGTGTGCATTATCAAGATTGTGCACCTTATGCCGATGTCCTTGTAGCAAGGACGGGAGAGGCAGACGCAGATTTACATTCATTGTCCACTCTTTCTTTTTAAATCATCACAACTTTTTGAGGGCTTGTACTATTTTGGCGACTATATTTTGGGCGTCGCCGTAGACCATGCGGGTGTTGTCGGTGTAGAAGAGTTCGTTTTCAATGCCGGCAAATCCTTTTCCTTTGCCGCGTTTGATCACCAGCACATTTTTCGACTGATCGACATTTAAAATTGGCATCCCGTAAATGGGGCTGGCCTTGTTGTTGCGGGCGGCGGGATTGACAACATCGTTGGCACCAATCACGAGACTGACATCGGTGGTTGCAAATTCCGCATTGATCTCTTCCAAATCAAACAGGCGTTCGTAAGGTACGTTGGATTCCGCCAACAAAACGTTCATGTGTCCCGGCATGCGTCCCGCCACGGGATGAACCGCAAACTTTACCTGAATGCCGCGCTCCACCAAAATATCCATCAACTCTTTTACTTTGTGTTGCGCTTGTGCCACCGCCATTCCATAACCGGGAACAATGATCACTTTTTCCGCGTACGCCATCAGGACCGCCGCGTCGTCCGCTTCCATGGGTTTCAAATTTCCTTTGATTTCCTGTTCGCCTGTCGCTTGCTCTTGTCCAAAAGCGCCGAACAAAATATTTCCAATCGACCGGTTCATGGCGTTGGCCATCATTTTGGTGAGAAGTGTACCGGCGGCACCAACCACGGTACCCGCGATAATCATGGAGGCGTTTTGCAAAGCAAAACCTTCAAAAGCGACGGCAAGACCTGTTAGCGCGTTGTAAAGAGAAATCACCACGGGCATATCGCCGCCGCCGATCGGGAGTGTGGTGGTAACGCCAAAAGTCAGGGCAAGAAGAAAAAATGCGAAAATTAAAGCGGGCGATCCATGACCGGAAAAAATAAGCATGGCACAGAAAACTGTTACCAAAAGAATTCCAATGTTGATCCATTGTTGGCCGCGGAACGTGAACGGACGATCTCCCATCAATTGCTGAAGTTTGGCGAAGGCAATCATACTGCCGCTGAAAGCAACCGAACCGATCAAACCGCCAAGGATGGTGAGTGTGAGCAAACCTTTGTCCGGTACGTTGCCTTGCAAAAGTTCCACGGCACCAATAGCACCGGCGGCGCCGCCACCCATTCCATTATAAATGGCGATCATCTGGGGCATGTCGGTCATCGCCACTTTTTTCGCGGCAATCCATGCCACGAGTCCGCCCGCAAGAATTGCGAAAATCATCAGCGGCAAGTTGTGCATGTTGGGAGTGAAAAAGGTGGCGATGGTTGCAAGCGCCATGGCAACGCCGGCCCACCGGATGCCGCTTCGCGCGGTGGTGGGGGAACTCATCCGTTTCATTCCCACGATGAAAAGAATTGCAGTCAGAAAGTAAGTTGTTTGAATTAACAGTTCCATTTACCTATTCCTTATGACGTTTGTTTTTTTCGAACATCTGCAACATGCGCTCCGTTACGGCGAATCCGCCGGCGGCATTGACCGCTCCCAGCAAAACACCGATAAAACCGATGATCTGTTCCGGCAAAGAATCGGCATGCCCCAAAACCACCATGCTTCCCACCAGCACAATACCGTGAATAAAGTTGGATCCGGACATCAAAGGTGTGTGCAAAATTACGGGCACACGACCGATGACTTCATAACCGGTGAACGCGGCGAGAACAAAAATATAAAGTGCGGCCCAAATCCCTTCCATTATAATTTTCCTCCGGCGATAACTTCATCGCTCCAATCAGGTTCCAGCGATTTTCCATCTTTGGTCAACAGCATCAGAAAGTTAAAAATATTTTTGGCGACCATTTCGCTGGCGTGCACGGACAATGCGCTGGGCAGATTGACGGGACCTTCAATTCGCACTCCATTTTGATTGATGACTTCTCCTGCTTTTGTGAGCTCACAATTTCCGCCCGATTCGGCCGCCATATCAACGATCACAGAACCCGGTTTCATTTGAGCGACCATTTCTTTTGTCAACAAGCGCGGAGCGGGACGGCCCGGCACTTGGGCGGTGGTGATAACTACATCAGACACCGCCACATGTTTGGAGAGCATCGTGCTTTCCGCCTTTTTTTCTTCTTCCGTCAATTCGCGCGCATAACCTCCCTGTGCTTCTGCATCCACCGGGATTTCCAAAAATTTTGCACCAAGGGAAAGCACTTGTTCTTTGACTGCCCTGCGGACGTCATAGGCTTCCACGATGGCACCCAACCGCTTAGATGTGGCAATAGCTTGCAAGCCGGCCACGCCCGCACCCAAAATCAAAACTTTTGCCGGACGAATGGTGCCCGCCGCCGTGGTAAGCATTGGGAAAAAGCGATTGCTTATGTTTGCCGCGATGAGCACGGCTTTATAGCCCGCAACCGTAGCCTGCGAAGAAAGCACGTCCATTGATTGTGCGCGAGTGATGCGCGGCAGTTTTTCAAGTGCAAACGCCGTGATTTTTTTCTGTTTGAATAATTCCAGTTCTTCTTTCAGGCGGTGAGGTGTTAACAAACCAATCAAAAAGGCGCCTTCCGGGAAAAAATCGATCTCCTCCATTTTGGGAGATTGTACCTTCAAAATAATTTGCGCTCCGTTATAAAGTTCAGAAGTGTCTTTGATGATTTTAACGCCGACATTTGTGTATTGTTCGTCGGGGAAATGGGCGGCAAGACCAGCGGATGATTCCACGCGGATTTCAAAACCGGCTTTGACTAAACGACCGGCCACCTCCGGAACGAGGGCAACCCGCTTTTCTCCTTGGCTAATTTCTTTGGGAACGGCGACTCGAATCATATATTTGTTTAAATTCGTCGCCTCCATATAGTTTTAGTGAAAAGGAATCCAGTAAAAAAATAAGAAATAAAATTACACTTGTGAATTTATTTCGCCATGTGTTAGGGTAGCCGAACAGTGACAGTTAATTTACCCCAAAATGAGATATTGAAGTTGCGCGAGAAATTTTATGACGCAACGGTGACCGATGTTATTGCGGTTCAGCCGGCGTTATGGATTTTTCGGATCAAACCGGATGTGGAAAGACCTCCTTATATGCCGGGGCAATACACCACCATCGGGTTGGGGTTCTGGGAAAAGTGCATTGAAGGAAATGCGCCGGAAATATTAAAACCCGGCGAAGAAAAAAAACTGCTCCGCCGCGCCTATTCCATATCGCACGCCGTGGTAAAACCCGATGGCAAATTATATAAAGAGGGGGAATGCGATTTCTTTGAATTTTATGTGGCGCTTGTGTTGGTCGGTGGCGAAACACCAACACCGCCGCGTCTTACCCCGCGACTTTTTTCCCTGAAGAAGGGGGATCGCCTGTCCCTTGGACCCAAGGTGACGGGACATTACCATTTGAAAAAACCGTATGCGGGCAACCAATATTTCTTTTTCTCCACGGGTACCGGTGAGGCGCCGCATAATGCCATGGTTTGGCAATTGTTGTCCGGTGGGTTTCAGGGGCCGATCGTGAATTGTGTTTGTACCCGCTATCGCATTGATCAAGCGTATCGCATCATCCACGAAAAATTGGCCAAGGAGCATCCCAACTACAAAGTAATTTATCTGGCCACGCGGGAAAAAGACGAACCCAAACTTTATTGTCAGGATTTAATTGAACAGGGACTGTTTGAAAAGAAAACCGGTTATGGTTTTAATTCCTCCAACACTCATGTCTATTTGTGCGGCAATCCGTCAATGATTGGCAGGCCGGAAGTGGTCGATGGCAAGAAAGTAAATCCTACACCCAAAGGCATTATCGAAATTCTGGAATCCCGTGGTTTCACCATTCACACGCCCACCCAAAGCGGTAACATTCATTTTGAAGCGTATTGGTAAAAACACTATTTATTTTTGCGAGAGAAATGTTTTCAAACTTTTCAGACCTGAAGAGGGAGAATTGAATTCAATGGCCACTTTTTTTTCAATACTGTTTTGAGAACGCAAGACTTTTCCTTTTAAAGAAATATCACGCAGGTCGGAATTCAAATCGACAACCACTTCAACGGGGCCATTTTTTATTTCGTGTTGCAGATCGGTGAGAAGACAAATGCCACCGAGACTGATATCGAGAGTTGCGGCGGGAATAAGTTTTCCGTGTGTGCGGAGTGTAACAGGAAGTTCCATTTCAAATCGGCGATGTTTGCGTTTTTCTTGTGTCATTCCTGAACTCCTGTGTTCATTGCAAACCGTTGATAAATCCCTATCTCAAATAGGGTATCGGCGGCCAGCAAAAAAAGTTGCGTGTAGCACAAATTTTTTTTAAGCTACACGCAATCCTGAACCCCGAAGGGGTGAAGGATCTCCAAAGGGGAACTTTATGAAAATAGGCGTGATGGGTGCTGGCAGTTGGGGGACGGCTCTTGCCTCCTTGTTATCCGAAGGGGAGGGGGAGGCGGTCCTGTGGGCGTTTGAACCGGAGGTGGTTGAAAGTATTAACCAAAAGCACCGGAATGCCCTCTATTTTCCGGAAGTCCCTTTGCCCGAGGTCCTGAAAGCCTCCTCCGATTTGCAATCCCTCGTTGAGACATCGGACATTCTTGTCAACGCAATTCCCTCCCACCTTACCCGTCCTGTTTGGGGAAAAGTGGCTCCTTTTGTAAAAAAAGGGGCGATTATTGTCAATGCCTCGAAGGGTTTTGAGTTTGATACCGACAAAAGACTTTCGGAGGTTTTTCGGGAACTTTTCCCCGATCGGCCCGAAGGATTATTTGTTGCGTTATCCGGCCCCAGTTTTGCCAAAGAAGTTTTGCTCCATCAACCCACAACCGTGGTGATTGCGGGCAAAGATCAAAAGGTAATGAAAAAAATTCAAAAACTTTTTCGACGCGAATGGTTTTTAACTTATTTAAATCATGACGTGATTGGTGTGGAAGTAGGAGGAGCGGTAAAAAATGTGCTCGCGATTGCGAGTGGCATTTGCGAGGGGATGGGACTCGGCTACAACACACGCGCGGCGCTGATTACACGGGGGTTGTATGAAATAACAAAGTTGGGAAAGGCGATGGGCGCCAATCCGCTGACATTCGCGGGTTTAAGCGGGATGGGGGATTTGATTTTGACTTGTACCGGAGAACTTTCGCGCAATCGTTCGCTGGGATTGAAGCTGGGTTGCGGCGAAAAATTGCCGGACATTATGAAAAAGATGAAAAATGTTGCGGAAGGAGTGAAGACAAGCAAAGTGGTTTACGATCTGATTCAAAAATATAAAATCAACAATCCCGTGTGTGTTGAAATTTACCGCATTCTTTACGAGGGAAAATTGCCTTCACAGGCCGTCAAAGATCTGTTAGCGATCGACTTATATGAAGAACTTGGAGGGTTGTTGAAATGAAAAAGGGACCATGGACCATGGACTATGGACTATGGACCAAAAACTTGGCGCGAGTTTTATTTTTTTTGTTTTTAGTCTATGGTCCATGGTCCATGGTCTGTAGTCCCGCTTTCGCACAGACTCCTTCTCTCAATCTTCCCGCACTGCCCACTCAACCTCTGACTGTTGTTTTCAAAAATATCACCCAGCACAATCTTTTTCAGAGTGCATTGAATGCGTTAAAGAAAAGTAAAAGGGTGGAACAGTTTGTCATGGTTCGCGCAGAGCGTGGTTTTGTCGAATATCACGGACGTTATTTTGGGGAGAATGATTTGCTTTTGCAAGTTTTGCAGACACAGACCGAAGGAAAACTGAATTTCGAATTGAAACCGAAAAGTGACGATGGGTTAGAGATCCTGATAACACCCCAAGGCACGTGAAATAACAATTCGCTGTACTTCGCTGGTTCCTTCACCAATTTCCAAAAGTTTTTGATCGCGATAGAATCGGGCGACTGGATATTCTTCCATGAGACCGTAGCCGCCGTGAAGTTGAACCGCGTGATTGACTACGCGATACATGACTTCGGAACAATAAAGTTTTGCCTGAGCGGAAATTGTTTTGAATTCTTTTCCGGAATCTTTCATCCAGCAAGCTTTGTAGAGGAGTGCGCGTGCGGCTTCAATTTCGGTGGCACAATCGGCCAACTTAAAAGCATTGGTCTGAAAAGAGGAGATTGGTTTTCCAAATGTTTTTCTTTCTTTGGCATATTTTAGCGCCGCTTCAAAAGCCCCTTGCGCGCCACCCAACCCCATGGCGGCAATGCCCAGCCGGCCTAAATCGAGCGTCGCCAGCATCTGTTTGAATCCATCACCCCGCCGCCCCAGTAAGTTTTCCTCCGGCACTTTGACATTATCGAAATAAAGTTCCGCCGTGTTGGAAGCCCGCCAAACCATTTTATGATGCATTTCT
The DNA here is from genome assembly GCA_016213065.1 of Deltaproteobacteria bacterium. Taxonomy (NCBI): domain Bacteria; kingdom Pseudomonadati; phylum Myxococcota; class Myxococcia; species Deltaproteobacteria bacterium. The sequence continues at coordinate 11,766 of JACRBV010000055.1, read as the reverse complement.
TTTGCGATAAATCCGGGTGTATTTTGTTCCACCAAGATGCAGGAAATTTCTTTATGACCGTCATTCGTTTTTCCGGTGATTGCCTGCACCGTGCATCCGCCGGTGATGCGCGTGGCACCATTCGTGATAAAAATTTTGGAGCCGTTGATAATCCATTGACCGTTTTTTAATTCCGCGTTTGTTTTGGAATTACCCGCATCGCTTCCGGCATCGGGTTCGGTCAGTCCAAAAGACCAGAGTTTTTTGCCACTGCAAAGATCGGGAAGATATTTTTGTTTTTGCGACTCCGAGCCAAAATTATAAATGGGGTTCACTCCCAACCCATTATGCGCGGCGATGGTGGCGGCTTGTGAAGCATCAACCCTCGCCAATTCTTCAACCGCGATAATATAGGAGAGATAGTCAAGACCTTGTCCCGCGTATTTCGGATCGCAGGTCATTCCAAAAAGTCCCAACTCCCCCATTTTTTTTGTGATGTCGTAGGAAAATTCCTCTTTTTGATCGAGTTCAAAGATTTTCGGTTTGATTTCTCTTTCGGCAAATTCGCGAATAGTTTTACGAAGCAGGTCCTGCTCATTCGTGAGTTGGTAGTTCATGGAGCTTCTATATAATGATATGCGTTGTTGAAAAGGATTAAATTTAAAGGAATGATTTTTGGAGCAACTTTTTTTGGGATTTGCCGATAGATAGGTGGAGAACCAAATGGCGTTACCAAGTGTACAAATTGTCGGCTTTGAAACCATGCCACTTGCGATGCAAATAGAAATGGTGGCAAATGCTTTGGCGGAGTTTGTCCCAGCGGCGGGAGATTCGGGAATTGTGGTGTCTGATGGTGCGGTTCCATTGTTGGAACAATGGAAGGCCGCTACCGATGCCTATCAACATGGAACTCTTCCCACCGACCAATTGCGCACACGCATGATGGAGATGATCCAAAATCATCGAGCGCTTTACGCAGAAATTATAAGACGTTCTGGGAGTTCCGCTTCTCCCACTGCAACGCGATTTAGTCGCACTCCTCCAACCGCCGCTTTGCTGGCGCGGGCAACACAAACTGTTTTTCCCGCCGCTCCCAGAAATTTAGTGGATGGAGAAAGGATTGTTTGGCAAACTATTCGAAAATTTTTAGAAGATATGCATGGAGAAATGGCATCTGTTCCCACAAGTGGCGCCCTTTTCAAGCAGTATATAAAAGATGGAAAATTTCCAGAACGTGGGAATGATCGTCTTGCTCTTATAAAAACTCTTTCCAAAATCGTTGACCGCCATTTTCTGCGTTATCATTTGGGTGGGTGGGTTTTGGGGGAATATTGGAAACCCAAAACGTTTAATGACTTCAAAAATATTACGACTGCTCAGATCAAAGAATGGTTTGATGTTTTGGGTGTGCCTGAAACTATTTGCGTTCAATTTTTAATTCAAGGAGGAGTTTTTTATTCTTTCCAGCCCATTCTGCTCAGCGAAGATAATAAAGATCGTCATTATGCGCGTCTACATTTACGACGAACGGCTGAAGGAAAATACGAAGTATTCACAGCCGCTGGTCATGGAGGACAAAAAGCCGTTCAGGCATTGCGCGATTCCGAAGCGGCAAAAAGCGGCGCCTTGTTTATTCGTAATGACGGATTTTTGGGTTTAAAAAGTTTGCGACTGGGCGATCTGGATGAACTCCGTCTTGCGGATATTGATGACTGGTTTGATGCGGTCGCCAAAAGGAATGGCGGCAAAAGACCAAAAGAGATTGATCTTCAATATATGCCGAGCAGTGGTGATATTTTAAACAATGTTGTTCCCTTTGTTGCTGGAGGAGCGAACAAAGAACGTCACTACGGTCTTGTTCGAATTAGACAATGGGGAAAGGAACGATATGAAATTACGCGGGTGGAGGGAGACGGGAAAAATTCTGTAAGTAAACGTCTGCGGGAAATTCCTTTGGTCAAAAGCGGTTCCTTGACTGTTCGCAGCGACGGATTTTTGGGATTGAGGCCTTTAGAGATGACCGATTTTGAAAGGGAACTCACTTTCATTTCTCCCACGGATAAAGAAAAAAGATTTTGGTTCATTGAAGAATTGGGATTGCAAGTTTTGGAGATGGGAGAAAACGATTTTGAAATCATGGAGGCAGGTGGATTGCCTCCAGACACGCCGGCGGAAATGCTCGTGGATATGTTGGATGGTCTGATTCGGGGAATGACAGGGAAGGTTATCCAACTTTGGCACCGAAGGGGTATTGAACTTGATTACGAGGAAACACGTTTTTTAATGCGGGCGGCTCTTCCCTTGTTTCTCAAAAAAACCAAATGGAACCCTCAGCGCAACAATTTATTTTTATTTATCAGAAAGTATTTTTATTTCTTTTTTGAAAGAAAATTTCTCAAGCAGAATAATACTCTTTTGAAAGCACACGTAACTGCCAGAATAATTGGCGTTCGACATGCTTCCTATCTAGACCCCCAAAGGGCCGCGAAAGCGGAATTAAAAAGGCGCCATTTGCTCCCTTATAATCCAACTGCAAAAGAAGCTGATAGCGGAATGACACCAGTTTGGGAAAGAGCGGGTTTGCAAAACGTTTTAGATCCTGAACAGGAAGAACAACTTACATTGGCTGTGGGACATTCTATCTATCTGTTTTTAAGAAATCCGTCGGTCAGTCAGGAACAAAAAGAGGCTTTTCTTTTGAGGTATCGGGGTCGAAAAATTTTGAAAGCAATAGGCGTTGTGGTGGGGGCCTCCAGAGAAACGGTTCGTCTAAATGAAAAAGCGGCGATGGAAATTTGGCGTTTCTATTTGAAAGATGCTTTGGAGGAAGCGGAAATACCAGAAATTTTTATTAGACATTGCTTGGAAACGCCGGATGCCATGGAAGGTTTGAGAGATAGTTTGTCTCTGGATGAATTGGCAAAAGTGATGCGTGCCGCCGATTTTGATAGCGAACGTTGGAAATTTTTAGCCGAGCAAATGCCCGAAGTGATTCCACCGTTTTAAAACCAACTCCTCCAACGTTTTGCGCAGGTAAGGCCCATGACAGAGGGCTTCACAGAGAACCACCTGTTTCATGCCCGCCTTCAACGCTTCCGGAATAATGAGATGGTTTATTTCATAGAGCGTTTCGAAATGATCCGTCAAAAAACTGATGGGCACGATAAGTAAGTGTCGAACACTTCTGGAGGCCAGCTCTTTTACAAAATCGATCGTTGCGGGTTTTAACCATTCAACAGGTCCCACTTTACTTTGATACGAAAGATAGGCGGGATTTTCTCCTCCAAGATACGTCATAATTTTTTTGGCGCATTCTTTTATTTGTTCCGGATAGGGGTCCTTTCGTTCGGTGACGAAAGAAACCGGCAGTCCGTGTGCTGTAAAAAGAATGGCGACTTGAGAGCGGATCGAAGGATCAAAGGCGTCGAGTCCCTTTTTGATGCTGTAACACCAACCTGCGATGAAGTCGGGTTGATCGTGCCATGAATCAATTTTTTGGAAGGGGATGGCGCATTTTAATTTTTCATAAGCTCGGTCAAAAGCTTCAAAAACAGAAAGGGTTGTGGCGGTGGAATATTGAGGGAACATTGGAATGACGACCATCCCTTCCGGTTTCAAAAAATAAATTTGGCGGAGCATTTCTTCAATGTCGGGATTTGTGTAGCGCATTCCAACAAAAACACGGATATCCAGATTGGCTTTTTGAAAACCCTCTTCCAGACTGGCGGCAAGGGCACGCGATTGTTTCGGAAGCGGAGACCCTCCGCCAATTTTTCGATATTGTTCCGTCAGGCGTTTGGAGCGCAATCGGGAAACAAGTGTGGAAAAAATTTTCTGACCAATTTTTCCGCCCGGAATCGGGAAAATAGATTTATCAGAAAAAAGATTTTTCAGAAAAGGCCGAACATCCGCCAACGTCTCAGGCCCCCCAAAATCCAATAAAAATACAGCGATCATAAGAAGCTATCAGCTGTCAGCGATCAGCTTTCAGCTTTTGAATAAAAGACCCAAGCATGCGTTTAATTTCAATAATGTCCTCGTTTAGTTGAAGATAGTTGCTTCTATGTATCAGGTTCAGATCGTTCGACAATAAAAGCAGGTACTCAACTTCGCTTGCCGATCCCATTGCGATAACAAGAAATCGATGGAGTTCAGCATCACTATCTCTTCCACAGCCCTCTGCTATATTAGTGGCAATGGATGTACAAGCGCGTCTAATTTGACTTGTAAGTCCATAAAGTTCCTCCTTGGGAAAGTCTTTGGTAATTTTGTAAATGCATAAGGACAATTTGTGGCTCTTCTCCCAAATTTTTAATTCCCTAAAATCTTTCATCGTTTTATCTTTTCCTGCTGAAAGCTGACAGCTGATCGCTGACAGCTTTTTATGAATGCTTCCACATTTTCCACCGGTGTTTTGGGCAAAATGCCGTGGCCTAGGTTGGCGATGTAGCCGGGATAGTCTTGCATGGTCTTTAACATGATTTGAGTTTGTTGCCGGATTTCGTCGGGTGTCGCTTGCATTAGGATGTGTGGATTGAAATTTCCCTGAATGGCGGTTTTGCCCAACGCTTTTTTCTTGGCCTCCTCCAAAGAGGTTTCCCATCCGATCGAAATAACATCGCATCCAGTTTCAATCATGGTCTGAAGATGTGGTCCGCTCTCCTTCACGTAAAGAATGATCGGCACGCCGCGCTTTTTCAAAGCTGTGACAATCTCCTTTATATAAGGAGCAGACCAGACGCGGTAATCTTCCGGAGAGAGAACCCCCCCCCAACTGTCAAAAATCTGAATGGCATCCACACCCGCATCCACTTTTGCGGAAAGATAAACAATGGTTTCGTGGGTTAACCGCGACAAAGTATTTTTCAACAATTCCGGATTTTTTTTGCCGATGTTTTCGAAATCATCCATTATATACGAAGCCACCGTCCACGGACTTCCGGCAAAACCAAGAAGTGCGGCGTCTTCTTTAATTTCTTTTCTGATGTTGCGAAGAGCACTCAGCAAAAAGGGAATATCTTTTTTCGGTTCAACCGGTTTGAGTGCATCAATATCTTTTTGTGAGGCAATGAGTTTTGAAAACTTCGGTCCTTGACCTTCCAGAAAATTCAATTCCATCCCCATCACATTCGGAAGAAGAAGAATGTCGGCGAAAACAATCACCGCATCCATGTGAAGACGCCGCCACGGTTGCAGGGAAACTTCCGTGATGAGTTCGTCCGTTTTGAGAAGCGTCATGAAATCATGTTTTTCCCTCAAGGCGCGATACTCCGGCAGAAACCGCCCCGCCTGCCGCATCAACCAAACCGGCGGGCGATCCTTGTTCTTGCAAAAGCAGGCGTTCGAAAAACGTTGAAGACTGTTCATAAATTATATTTTGACGCGAATTTTTTCAAACAGATTGGAAATGACTTCAAGAAAAGTGCTTTTGATTAAAAGATAAATTTCATACGCATCTTCATCGGAATAAATGTGCACAATTTCGTTTCTTTTTTTGACCATGAAGGGAAAAACCTCTTCCTGTTTTTTGTCGATCAACCCCAGTTTGAAAGCTTCCTTGAAACAACTTAAAGGAGATTCCGTTTGAATACCCTCTGCCAGCAAAATTTCCTTGAGACATTTCCACATGCTTTCAAAAGTATATTCAAAACGTTTTGTGACAATTTCAACCAGAATGTCTTTATCAAATTTTGATTCGAAGTCGCTTGTGGTTGCTTCTTTAAGTTTGATCAGACCAGCTTCAAATTTTTCGAAAGTGCGCGACAATTTTTCCCGACGTGCCATATTTTAATCTCCTTCAACGCTTCTTGTCGCACCTTCTTATCAACAGATGAAAAATCGACAAGATCAATTTTTCTTAGAGTGGGTAAATCGGTGTTGAGAACTTCCTCGGCTTCTACAAAAGCTTTCGCGGAAATTTTGTCGCGACAAAGAATGCCAATATCAATATCAGAAGTTTCAAGCGCCTCCCCCGTAGCCTGCGATCCAAACAGAAACACAATGCAGTCTTCGGGGGTCAAATGCTGGAAAATGGTATTTAGGATGACTTTTTTGTATTTTTGGACCGTGGGGATCATATCGGAGAGGGGAGATCATAACCTGCCTGTTTGAGGAAAACATGCATTCGTTTCAGAAAATTGGATACCTCCCGAATTGTTTCTTCGGCTAGTCCCTCGCTAAAAATCATGGTGTGGCGGTAATCGGCTTCCTCACGATACTTGGCGGCGCGTGCCAGAATTTGCGACTGCTCCGGTTCAATGAATCCCCTTTTAACAAAATGATGATTAAACAAATAAAGAGCGCCTTGATGTGTTTTGGGTTGCAGTCCCTCCGTGAGAAGCACTGCCTGTGTTGCATGGAAGGCGGCGTAATAAGCTCTGGATGTGGCGCCCTCCGGAAGATGTTGTCCCGCTAAAACCCGCGCTTCTTTTATAACCGTCAATGCCCTTTCCCATTCATCCTGAATATTAAGCTTTTTATTTTTTTCATTCATAGAGACACTCCTTCGCGATCAATATCCAGCGCAATGCGGCGTTCTCTGTCGCGCAGTTTCTGAAATTCTTCCGGGGTCATGACCAGTGGAGACAAAATAGTGTCTTTTTCAATGTTGATGTGAGTCGCTTCGTCCCATACCCAACGCTTCTCCTCTGCTGTCAGGTTTTCAATGAGAATAAGAATATCAATGTCGGAATACAAACGGCGTTCTCCACGGACCGTTGAACCAAAAATTTTTATTTCTGTTATGCGCGGTCCAAAACGTTGCAAAACCCTTTGTTTGAATTCACTCAATGTTTTTTGTTCCAATGATGACAAACAGTGCATAGTGCCCAAAAATTATCAGAATTGTTTTTGCTTGTCACGGCGTAACCTTCTTCTAAGTGTCCGACACTTACAAGGGGGGCCCCCCCTGTAGGTGTCGGACACCTTTGTAAGTGGTTGGAATTGTTTGGTATTTTTTTGGCTTCAAAAATTTTCAAAAAAAGTGAAAAAAGTACGCAACTTTTTTTTAGGAGTGACGATACCTGTAATGAATAGAGCGTGTTCTACATAAAGGAGAGCTTATGATGGCAGGCGGAGATGTTCCAGTCAGAGTAGTTCAATTTTCAGATGTAAAAAATGCGGATGTAGCTGTGGCTGATTTGAAGCCTGATACGACCAACGCAGTAAAAAATTCAACCATCGATCAATATATTTTAGCCGCCGTGAATTTTGCGAGAAAGCCAGATTGCGGGGCGTGGTGCTGGGCTTCGGAATACAATATGGCTCTTTCACGACTCTCCTCTCCACTTGTTGCAATAAGAATTTATCGAAGTGATCAATGCGCAGAAGTTGATGCCGCTTTAAGACAGGCCGCGATCAATGTTTTTTGGTCGAGCGACAGAGACATCATTGACCATGTCAGACTTGGTGTCGCGACCTACTGTCAAAATGATATTGCTTACTTGCAACTCTCGGGTGAAAAGAATCGGTGCATCGCTGATAAAGCCAAAATTGAAGGAGAATTGGTTCAATGCAGAACAGATTTAGAAGCGGCGAAAACGGCGGCACCAACAGGACATGCGAAAGCTGCTTCAAACAAGGATGCAGGAAAAGGTAAAAAAGCACATGCACGAGAAGAAAAAGTAGAGCCCTCACCGCAACACACCGAATGTGTTTCCAATCGATGCCTTACTGTTGCGGGTGCCGGTGAAGACAGATGTGTCAACGATGTCGTCTGCGAACCGAAACCAATTGAATGCAAACCAACTCAAACATTAGAAGGCGGCATATGCAGGGATAAACCAGAACCAAAAGCAAGACCAAAAGTTATACCTTATAAATAAAGGAGTTTTATTATGCAATCCGGCGGACAAACAAGAACTACCAAAGTTAATGAAGCAAAAATAAGAGAACGGGCAGAAAATGAATTTCTCCTACCGAAAGCAAAAGTGGATGAGATTGCCCCCAAAGTGGTGCATCAAATTCAAGTGGCCTGTGACTTATATTATGGAGATCCTGCTAACCCAATCGATGCCGCAGTTGGTGCCAATTCGGGTTCATATCAGCCTGCCAAACAAGATGCCTGTGAAGATATGCTCGGTGGTGATTTGCGAGTTGCCGCTGATTATAAATCCATTTGGAGCGGTCAGGATTTGCACGAATTAACAGACGCCGTAGCGGGTGGAGATTTCTTTCTTCAAACTCCTCCTACTCTTGGTAAGGGCGCCAATATCAATGACCTTTGGCATTATTTCGATTTGATTCGTGGAGCGGCTTCGCCTTCTGATGCTACCCCAGCCGAAGCGCCAGCAGGAAAGTCACCGCTTGAGCTTAAACTAAAAAAACTGCAAATGCATACCCCTGCCCCTTGGGATAAGGCGGCTTCGGAAGGTGCGACAGAAGAAATGAAGAAGGGTACCTTTATTTTGGATGCGGAAGGTGCCTATTCTCTTGTAAACAGACCCTCTTATGCCGTGGGAGTTGTTGGAACTCTTGAGCATAAAGCTGCCGCCGGCTTTGATCCAGACAGTGTGATTTCTGCCACCAAAAGGGGCTTAAGCGGACGCAAATTGGAAACAGAAGGAGGGGTGGGCCTTTCTTTAACACTGCCGATAAACGGTTCGAATGATATGGAAGTTCCCCCGATGGACCTCGTTTCTGCAAGTTCTCTTGCCAAAGAATTAACCGAGAAAGCCAAAGCAAGATGGGGCGATAAAGCGGCCCAAATTTACCTTGATGTGGTGCGGGCCATTTTTGAAAATGCGGATGAGGATCAGTTTTCTGGTGACTGGAATGGATTGACCACAAAAGCAGCCCAACGGTTTGAATCGTTGTTGTCCGATAGTAATTTACCCAAAAAAGAAAACGCCAAGGCATTTGTCCCTTTTTTCGCGCTTCAACCCTCCGCGTTGATTGATCTCATTGCCCTGTGGTCCGGCAAAAGCGTCTCCGAAATCAAAACAGAATTGAATTCAAAAGGAGTTGATCTCGCGAAATTTGAAGCAAGTAAGAATCTGGCCCTTGATTACGCAGGAATAGACGAGAGAATAAAACTGTTTGGAGACTTGTTAGAAAAAGCAGGTACTCTCGGTTTGACCAAAAAATTTGAGTTGTCGAAAGATTATGATGATCACGCCGCTGTTTCCACTATTAAATTGCCAACCAATCCCGCAAAACTCAAAACAGCCTTAGGGTTGGATGGTTATGCCAAAGCTTTGGAAGAAAAAGAAAAAGAAATTGCCAAAGCGTTGGGTACGACACCGGCAGAACTTAAAAAAGCCGCAGAGGATGCAAAAGAAGAATATCCTTTTGTACTCGTCCCCGGAAAAAATGATCAGGACAATCCGTGGCGTGTGGATGCGCGCGTAAATAGCTTCAGGAACAAAAAGCTCGGTGAAAAAATTGCCACCATATCGGCCGAAGTTGCCGCTAAATTAAAGAGTGACTGGACATTGAATCCTTATCCCGTTTTGGAGCCAAGCATCCTATTTTCATTGTATAAGTCCGACGAAGGGATTTTAAGAGGTGCTACCCTTATCCTTGCTGGCGAATATGATGGTCCGGCATTTACGGCAAAACCGGAAGATGCGGCACATGTTTTTGTCGGTGTAGCCATACTGCAATTGAAATTGGAACAGTGGACAAAATGGAATGCTGACTTCCGATGGATAGGTATTGGACTCAAACCCAAAGATGGTGATTTTACTCCTGTTAAAAATATCTTTGCAGGTAAGTTAAGAGCGGATTTATCCCGAGGTTTCTATTCTGAGGGAAGTGTTACCAGAATTTTTCAGGGGGATACGACACAGCAGACAAGTCCCAATGGGTTGAACGATGGCACTTCGGGAGGTGGAAACGGCGAGTTTACCACTGAGGTTGGCCGCAATGAAACGATTTATAGTTTGGAATTGGGTTACAAAATATCGCCGATTACATTGGGAGCAGTTTATACCCACATGATATCTTCTGATGTGCTGACAGGAGAGGGCACTTCACGTGATTTTATCGGGGCCGCTTTTACGGCGAAGTTTTAAATTTTTTAACAAAGCCATCCGTCTATGGATGGCACAAGGATAAGGGGTAAGGGATATGAAAAATAAAATCGCGTTGATGGTGGTCGTGTTGTCTCTGCTCGGTTGCAGTGACGGCGTGTTGAAAATGAAACCGAAGGTGGATACTCCAAACCCATCGGTATCTCCCGCGGAAGGACTTGGCATCAAATCGTTTGCGGCAGATCCGTTGACGATGACCAGCGCCGGCGAAGCCAAACTTACTTGGGAAGTCACCGGTGCCGATTCCATTGACATCGCCTCCAGTAATACCGTCAGCGGTTTTCACTTTACCTCTGAAAAAGCCGAAGACATGAAATCATCGACAAAAGTTACCGTGAAGGAGACAACAACCTTTACTTTGTCAGCGACGAAAAAAGAGGCTCCGCCAGTACAAAAGACGGTGACGATCACGGTTAAATCCGCATTATCCATCGAAAGTTTTTATGCCGAACTAGAGAAGGATGCTGACAAAGACAGCTATGTCTTGGAACCGGGCAAGCAAACGGTGTTGCACTGGTCTGTTCTCCCCGCAGAGGCTGAAATAAGTCTTACTGCTTCAACCGGTGAACAGCCGGTTCTGGGAGAATGCACGGCCCCATCTACGAAAGCAATGGAAGCTGGTGGCGATGCCGCTCCCACAACTTTGCCCGTCTCTGGTTGTGCAACGGTCACTCCTTCTGAAGACACGGTTTATACGTTGAGCGCCAAATTGGGTGAAGATAAACAGGAAAAAACGTTGTCTATTATTGTGGGCAGTGCGCCGAAAATTACGCTGACGGCTACACAATTCAATCCCAAACCGCCGGGCGTTCCGAGCGTTGAGTTGGATTGGCAGGTTTCTGCAAAAGATGCGAAAGTAACGTTGACATCTGTGCCAGCTCTTCCGGGATTGCCTGTGGATCAAGCGGTAGATGCGGATGGCAGGGGAAGTTTCCTTGTCCCGATGAGTGCCATTACTCAACCCACAACTTTCACAGCTACAGCCAAGGTGGGAGACAAAACAACTCAGACCACTGTTGTTGTATCGCCTGATGTGTTTGCTTTTGATTGTTCCCAGTTTGTGGTGACAGCAAAAGCAACCGGTCCCGTATTTGTGGGAGAACAGGTTGCATTGGCGATTACGGCACCACAAGGAGCAATGGTCCATCTTGTTGATGGAAGTGGAGAAGTTGTAATGCTCAATCTCGAAAATCCTTCTATTCCAGCCAAGGCGGGAAGCTACACAGCCCTTCTCCAAAGTGGAGATCGAACACTGTGCTCCAAGCCCGTCAATCTTCCTGTTGCGGAATTGAAAAAAGTGGGAAGCGGCAAAGCTGTCCGTGTTGTGGCCGCCGATTCCAAAAAACCAAATGATGTTTATGTTGGTCTCGATAAGGGAGGATTCAAGTGTAACACCGCTGAGAACAAATGTGATAAAGTCAGCATAATTCACTATACGGATGTTCTGGCTCAGACAATGGATGTTGATTTCTTTACGGCACTCAAGGGTATCGATAAAGTAACAGCTACATTAAATCCCAATTTCATGGACAAGGTGATTAAGACCTTCCCGGTGAATGCGGTTGCTGTTTCTACCTCTGCCCGTTTGTTTGCGGCAACCACCGGAGGCATCTTCTATAAAGGTAATGGTAAAGGTGATTATCAAAAATGGACCGCGTTGACCTCTTTACTTCGACAAAACAACAATGGCGATTACCCGGGTTCACACCCAACCTGTTTTGGTCAGACTCAGTCTGGAAAACAAAAAGGGGTGAAG
>JACRBV010000054.1 GCA_016213065.1 Deltaproteobacteria bacterium | reverse complement strand
TGCCTCCAACCGCCGGGGAGGGGATAGGCATTGATCGTCTCGTGATGTTGCTAACCAACTCTCCTTCAATTCGGGATGTGATTTTATTTCCCCAGCTGAAGACGAAGGAATAAATTAAAAATTAAAGATCAAAAATCAAAAACACAAACCAAAAATAAAAAATTATGCTTCTGCATTTGATTAAGGTTAGGTTTGTCATTCTTGCGAAGGCAGGAATCCAGTCGTTTCAAGCACGTCTGGATCCCCGCCTTCGCGGGGATGACATGAAAACCTTAGTCAAATGCAGAAACATATAAAAAATTTTAATGTTTGATATATGTTTTTAATTTTTAATATGTGTTTTTGGTTTTTAATTTTTAGTATGTGTTTTTGATTTTTGATTTTTGATTTTTGATTTTCCCATGAACCCTCTCTCCCAACTGATAGCTTGGCGTTTTCTTTTTTCCAGCCGTCAACGTTTTGTCCCTCTGCTTACTTTTGTCGCACTGAGTGGTATCGCGCTTGGCGTTTGGTCTCTGCTTGTGGTGCTCAGTGTGATGCGCGGATTTCAGGGAGAACTCAATCAGCGCTGGATCGGTCTCAACAGTCATCTCACCATTTCGAAATTGGCCCTGAAAGGGGAGACGTACGAAAAACTTCTCGAAAATTTGAAAACGTGGCGTGAGATTGAAGACGTCGCTCCTTACGCGGACGGAGAAGTCATCATCCATTTTGAAAGAGATGGGCGCGTGGAATCAGTGGCATCCAAAGTGAAGGGAATATCTCAAATCGATCCCGCCTTTGTGCGCGTTGCCAAAATTTATCCCGCCGTTATTCCCGATTGGCGCTTGCTTGCAAAAGGGGAAGAGCCCCCACAGGGGGAACCTCCGTTGATGGGTGGCGAAGAAGTTTTGTCAACGTTGGGTGTGCATCCCGATTTGGAAGACAGCGTGACGTTGATTTATCCGTTTGGAGAGATTGGTCCAACGGGTGATTGGGTTCCCAAACAGAAAAAATTTCAGGTGACCCATGTTTTTCGCACGGGACTTTATAATTGGGATTCTCTGCGCGTGTTGGTGCCGCTGGAAGACGCCATCCAACTTTTAGGAGATCAGGGAGAAACCGGTTTGCAAATTCGTCTGAAAGATTTGGGTGATCTTTTAAGTGTGGAGAAAAAAATAAAAGCCATCGTTCCTCCCAACGCCGAAGTCAGCAGTTTTGCCGAACAAAACAAAAGACTCTTTTCCGCGCTAAAACTGGAACGCATGGCGATGACTCTCTTGCTCGTTTTATTCGGACTGATTGCCTCCTTCAGTATTGTGGGACTTATGCTGATGTTTGTGGATGCGCGGAAACGGGATTTGGCGATTTTACGGGCCGTGGGACTTTCTGTTGCGGGATCTAGAAAAATATTTTTGATGATCGGAGGGTTGCTGGGTGGGTTGGGTGCTTTAATCGGAGGAACCTTGGGTGTCGCAACGTGTTTTGTTTTGCACAAATTTCCCATTCCGCTCCCGTCGACCTACTATCTCGATTATCTCCCCGTGCAGGTGCAGTTGTTTTGGAGTGTAATGATTATGGCCGTTGGTTTTTTGCTAACACTGCTTGTGAGTTGTTACCCGGTTCATTTGGCGTCACAGATGGATGTTCTGCCCATGTTGAGAGAAGAGTGAAAAATGCAAAAATCAAAAATCAAAAGTCAAAATGACTTATGAATAAAACGCTTATATTTCTAGCCCGGCATTTTTGGTGGCGGCATTCGCTCCCGCGTTCGGTGCGCATCATGCGGGGAATGGTACTGATTGGTATTACTTTAAGCGTTGCCACTCTTGTGGTGACACTCAGTGTAACGGCCGGTTTTGAACACGATTACAAAAAAGCCCTGCTCGATTTTAACGCCCACGTCATTTTGTATCCGGGCGAGGGAAAACCTTACACCGAAGAAATAATTCGAAAAGCGCTGGATGAAGCGCATCTAAAAGATGTGGTGTTGCTTCAAGTGTCGCCATTTCTTTATCGGGAAGCTTTGCTGATTCACGAAGGGGTTATTAAAGGAGTGGTTTTAAAAGGCATCGATTTGCCAAAGGTCGGTGGGGGTGTTGTCTTGGGAGAAGCGTTGGCGGAAAAGCTAGGATGGACTAGGGACCATGGACCATGGACCATGGACCAAACTGTGAAATTGCTGATTCCTGAAGGCAAAGAGGTTTCTGCGAAAAATACGAAACGTCTTAAAGTGTCCGACACGTTTCGATCGGGTCTCTATGAATTCGATTCCCAATTTGCGTTGATTGATTTGGCACAACTTCAGGACCTTTTTCATCTTCCTCGCACTTATTTTGGTTTTGAATTGAAAATCAATCGCCCCGAGTTGGCGCCTCTTGTTGCCACGGCTTTGGAAGAAAAATTGGGACCGGAAGCCTCCATCCAAAATTGGATCGAACTGAACGGTCCTCTTTTTCAGGCCCTTGAACTGGAAAAATGGGCCTTCAAAATATTGATGGGGCTGATGGTTTTTGTTTCGGCACTCAACCTGATTGGTATTGTGTTGCTTATGATTTTTCGCAAAAGGAAAGCCATTGCCATGTTGCAAGCTTTGGGATTAGCGTCAAAGCAGGTGCGTGATTTGTTTGCGGGGCAGGGGTTTGTGCTCGGTGTGTTGGGGGTTTTGCTCGGAATTCTCGCGGGAATTCTTTTTGTGCTGAGCCTCAAATATTTTCAATGGATTCCCCTAGACCCTCAAATTTATTTTGTCGGGAATCTTCCCGTTCAATTGGAAGGATCAACTGTTTTCATCATTGCCATCTTCGGGCTCTTGCTAGTATGGCAGATCTCTTGGCTCGCGGCCTCCCGTTTGGTGACAGTGCCGATACGGGAAGGACTGCACGGACCGGGCTAAGAAATGAAAAAATTAAAGATCAAAAATTTTTTATTTTTAATTTGTGTTTTTGATTTTTGATATTTAATCTTTTATGCTCGTTGCTCAGAACATCCACAAGACTTACCGTGAAGGGGACAAAGCCATTGCGGTTTTGGAGGGGGTGAATTTTGAGATGGGACCCCGTCGCAGAATCGGCGTTGTGGGCGCCTCGGGTGTTGGTAAATCGACTTTGCTTCATATTTTAGGGGGGCTGGATTCTCCGGATACGGGTAAGATTTTTGTTGAAAAAGATAATCTCTACCAGTTGTCGGAAGATAAAAGGGCAAGGCTTCGCAACCGTTATTTTGGTTTTGTGTTTCAATTTTATCATCTCTTGCCGGAACTGACGGCTTTGGAAAATGTTTTTCTTCCGGCCTTGATTGCGGGATTTTCGAAAAAAGAGGCTCACGAATGGGCCTCTCCTGCTTTGGAACAAGTTGGTTTAAAGACGCGTGCTTCCCATCATCCCTCCGAGCTTTCCGGAGGAGAGCAACAGCGTGTGGCATTGGCTAGAGCTTGTGTTTTGAAACCAAAAGTGATTCTTGCCGATGAACCGACCGGCAATCTGGATGAAAAGACCGGAGATGAGGTTTTGAAATTTTTATTAGATGGTGTAGAGGCGGCGGAAGGTTCACTGGTTTTGGTAACGCATAATAAGGAGCTTCTTAAAAATTGCGATGAGATCTTTGAGTTAAAACATGGTCAACTTCAGAAAATTTAAGGGCTAATCTAAAAACCTATGAAAACAACAATTTGTCATTCTGAGCGAAGCGAAGAATCCTCAAGTAGATCCTTCACGGAGTTTACCCTGAGCACGAGCAGATTCTTCGCTTCGCTCAGAATGACAATGATTGCGAAGGGTTCAGGATGACAAACGGGATTTTTAGAGGCGCTCTTAAACAGGCATTTTTGATTTTTGCTTTTTTTGTTTTTGTTTGCCCTCCTTTTTCTGTGCGTGGGGCGGAGGGGGGGAATTTTATTCAGGAAGTGCGCATTCAAGGCGCAACTCGCGTGGTGGAAAGTACGATTCGTTCCCGCATGCAATCCAAACAGGGGCTGATTATCAACCAAGCCCAAATCGATGCGGATATTCGAAGCCTCTATCAACTCGGATTTTTTCAGGATGTTCAAGTGGATGAAGAGCGGGGAACTCATGGCTGGATTTTGACATTTATCGTTACCGAAAAACCGGTCATCAATAAAATTTCTTTCGAAGGAAACCGAAAAATAAAAGTTGCGGCGTTGCGGGAGGCGACCACCGTTCCCCTTTATCAATCGTTGAATGAAAAAAAACTGGCCGATTCCATTCAGGCCATCCGCGATCTTTATGCCAAGAAAAACTTTTATCTTGTGGGTATTGATTATAATTTGAAAACAACGCCCGCGGGAGAGAATGAACTGATTTTTGAAATTCATGAACACGATCCAGCCCTGATTCGACAAGTCAATTTTGTGGGAAACACGGTTTTCACAGACAAGGAACTGCGCGCGGTCGTTCAAACACGCAAGAAAGCGGCTTTCAGCTTTTTGACCGGCTCCGGAAAATACAAAGAGGAATTATTAAAGCAGGATATTCTTCGTCTCACTTTTCATTATCTCAAAAATGGTTATCTGAAAGTGCAGATCGATGAGCCGCAGGTTTCGTTAAGCAAAGACAGACGCTACTTTTTTGTGACCTTCCACGTTCAGGAAGGGAATCGTTACCATATCGGGAAAGTGGATGTCAGCGGCGATATTCTTACAACGCGTGATGAAATGCTTGCCACTTTGCTCACCAAACCGGGACAGGTTTACAACCGTGAGTTCATTGAAAAAGATATGCAGGCCATCAACAAAATATACGGGGATCAGGGTTATGCGTTTGTGCACGTACAGCCTCTCACCACAACGGATGAGGTGAATAAAACAGCCGACATCACCTATCATCTTGAAAATGGAAATCGCATTTATGTTGAGCGTATCGACATCAGCGGCAATACCATCACGCGTGACAAGGTTATTCGCCGTGAGTTGCAGATCAAAGAAGGAGATATTTACAATGAAACAAAACTGCAACAGAGCCGTGAAAGATTGATGGCCCTTGGTTTTTTCAAGGAAGTGAATTTTGCAACTCCCCGTGGAAGCAAAGACGACACTTTGCGTTTAAATGTAGTGGTGGATGAAAAACCGACCGGTAGTTTTAGTGTGGGAGCCGGTTTTTCCACCACGGAAAATTTCGTTGTTTCGGGTTCGATTTCCAAACAAAATTTTTTTGGAAGAGGTTGGAACGGTGAAATTTCCGGTGAACTTTCCAGCCGGCGTCGGCAATTTTTGTTTTCCATGTCGGATCCCTATTTTCTTGATACGGAATGGATTGTAGCGCTCAGCGCTTTCAAAACACTTTTCAATTATGACAACTTTACCCGTGATTCTTATGGAGGCAGTTTTTCGATCGGTCATCGTTTCTTTGATTATGCCTCCATGAGTCTGGGTTATGAGGCCGAAGAAGTTTCTGCAATCAATATTGCCACCAATGTGCCATCGCGCTTTCAGAATAATGTCAGCGGTTTGACTTCTCTTGTGAGTCTGACGCTCAATAGAGACACAAGAGACAACCGGGTTTATGCCAACAGAGGGATGTTTGGTTCCATCAAAGCGGAGGTTTCCGACAAGGAGTTGGGAGCACAAAATGAATTTTTAAGACTTACGGGCCGCGCCCAATTTTATAAACCCCTTTTCAAGGATTTGCTTTTTAAGACTTACGCGCGCGCGGCTTATATTAAAAGCCTCAATACTCTCGTCGTTCCGCTTGTTGAACGTTATTTTCTGGGAGGACCCAATTCCCTTCGGGGTTTCTATCCGCAATCCATTGGTCCCTCGGAAACGGTTGCCGGGCTTCCGTTTGTTTATGGCGGTGACAAAATGGCCATCATTAATGGAGAGCTCGAATATGTTCTGTATGAACCTGCGGGCATCCGGGCCGTTACATTTTTTGACGCGGGGAATGCCTATTCCGAAGATCAATCCATGCCTTTGGATAAATTGCGCATGGATTATGGTTTTGGAATTCGCTGGGTTTCTCCGATGGGCCCTCTGCGTTTTGAATGGGGCTTCCCCATCAACCGCAAAGCGGGAGAACAAAAATCCGTCTTCAACTTCGCAATCGGTTCCTTTTTCTAGAATTTTATCCGGTTAAATCTCAGTTAAGCCCTTGACAGGTTTGAAGATAATCCATAGAACCACCCAAATTTCAAAAATGATTGGATAAATGCCGGCGTAGCTCAGTTGGTAGAGCAACTGATTTGTAATCAGTAGGTCGCGGGTTCGAGTCCCATCGCCGGCTCAGGAGCCGAAAAAAGATTTCGATAGCCCACAAAGTGGGCGAGAGGGGGAGGCTCCAATGGCTTTGCCATTGGAGGGGGCTTTGCTAAGCCCCTACAAAAAGCTCAACTGATTTGTAATCAGTAGGTCGCGGGTTCGAGTCCCATCGCCGGCTCAAAAATTGTCGCAGGTAATTTTTCTTCTATTTTCTCATGCTATTTTCTATTTTCGAAAATAGAGAATAGAAAATGGAAAATAGAGGGAAAATCGAAAAAGCTGATTTTCGGAGAGGTACCCAAGCGGCCAAAGGGGACGGGCTGTAAACCCGTTGGCTCACGCCTTCGATGGTTCGAATCCATCCCTCTCCACAGGTGTTGAAATGATTAAGAGTAGAAAAAAAACGGTTTTTCAAAAGGCTGTGTTGTTGAGATAGAAGGGGTATTCCTATGGCATGATTCAAAACGTGCTTGATGTTCCAAAAGGTACATTGAGTTATTGGTTGCGTGAAGTGCCAATAAAAAAGATTCATCCTGAGGTGGCACAACGGGTTAAATTGAGTCGCATGAAAATGGCAAGAACAAAGCAAATGAGACAATCGATTGAAATTGAAGAGATGAGAAGGCAGGGCTCTGAAGAAGTCGGCGCCATGAACAACCGAGAATTTTGGTTGGCAAGGGTAGCGCTTTACTGGGCAGAAGGGGCCAAAGCATTTGAAGATGTTTCCCTTACCAATTCCGATCCGGACACTATCCGGTTCTATGTAAAATGGCTGAAAGAATGTTGTGCGGCCGAGTCTGAAAATTTGCGCGTTGGAATACATATTTATCCTGATATAGATCCGGAAAGAGCAAAACGGTATTGGAAAAAGATAACAGGAGTTTCTTTGTCCCAATTTTACAAAGTGCAGATTGATCAACGCAGTGATAAGCGCAGTTTCAAACAGGGGCGTCTGCCTTATGGCACAGTCCATGTACGGCTTGGCGGCAAAGGCGGCCGCAAATTACATCGTTTGATAATTGGCTGGATAAATGGTTTGAAAATAAGCGGGGGTAGTTCAGTGGTAGAACGCGGTCCTTCCAAGTCCGATATGCGGGTTCGATTCCCGTCCCCCGCTCAGGTAATTTGCGTGTGAGTGGTAGCGAACGATTTTAAAAGGAGAATGTTATGGATATATGCATAGGTTGTGAGCCGCCGGATAGGGGAGTGCTGAAACCTATTCTGGTTTCATACACAGTTCAAAAAGGAGGCACCCTTTGGAAACTGTGGCAAAAGTCGGAAATGGAAAGGCAGGAATGGATGTCGCTCAACAATGGGCGCGATCCCGATAAATTTCTTCATGCCGGCGAAACAATTGTCCTTAAAGATCCTCTCGCAAGTTGTCTGGATGCGGCGGGTGTGACACGCTTTGTGGACTATCCCATTCAACGGCATAACTGTGAAGTGCGTTACGGTGCATTCAAGCCCCTTGAAGGCTTATACAAGTAAGTTGAAACAAGGTTGATTTTGAGATTGGAAAATAGAGGGAAAATTTGCCGGTGCAAATTTTTGCCGAGATAGCTCAGTTGGCAGAGCACCTCAATGGTAATGAGGAGGTCCGGGGTTCGATTCCCCGTCTCGGCTTAAAATTTTATGGAACAGTTCCATTGCTTTCTTCAAGGAGCAAACAATGAAAAAGAATTTCGCGTTATTTGGTTTTTTGGTTTGTTGCATCACTATCAGTGCCCTCGTTTCAGCATCGGATGTTCCAACAACATTGAACATCAATCTTATTGCGTCCAATTTTGATTCTGAGTTTCACTGCGACTGGAAGAGTCAAAAACCGTTGAAATTCTGGATGGGACCCGTTGAAGATGCAAGACCTTTGAAAGAGGTAGGAATCCTCCTTATCAAAGATGATGAAACGCCCCTCCAATCCTCCCGTCCCATGAACGTGCTCTTTCAGGAAGCCCTCCAAAAAGGTTTAAACAAGTGTGGTTTTGCTCAGGTAAAACAGGAAGATTTGGCGGATATCGTGGTTAGGGGCCGTCTGGATGAATTCTCGGGAACTTCCAAAAAAGGATTTTTCAAGGGAGAAGCCAAGGGAAAAGCCGAATTTACGTTGAATTTGTCGTCCCCCCATACCCATGAGGAATTTTCATCCACTTTTGGAGTTGAAGAAAATCAGAAAAAGGGCATATCTAAGAACCCGAAAAAACTTGAAAAAATATTAAACAATCTATTGACGCAATTGACATTAGATGTTTTTCATTCGCGCCAAGTTTCAGAATGGTTTAAAAAAATGTAAAATGCAAAGATCAAAAGTCAAAATGACAATTAAGAATTTATAATTTTGAATTGCCATTTTGATGTTTGAATTTTAATTTTTAACTTTGACCGGAGGGAAATTATGAGCAAAGCAAAATTTGAGAGGACGAAACCACACGTGAACGTAGGGACAATCGGACACGTGGATCATGGTAAGACAACACTGACCGCGGCAATCACGAAGTATTTGTCAACAAAAGGACAGGCGAGTTTTGTGGCGTA
>JACRBV010000053.1 GCA_016213065.1 Deltaproteobacteria bacterium | reverse complement strand
CCATCACCATCAAAGGAGTCCCCTCACTCAAAGCCACGCAACACAAAGTCATTGCCGATCGGATCGAAGCCGCAACATTCTTGATGGCTGGCGCTGTAACGGGAGGTTCGGTGGCCGTGAAGGATTGCCCTGTAGAATTTCTGGAAGCTCCTCTTCAACTTTTAAAAGAGACGGGATGTAAAATAGATATCACCGACCGACAGATTGCTTTGACAGCACCAAAACGTTTGATCAGCAGAAATCTTACCACCTCTCCTTTTCCCGGTTTTGCAACCGATCTTCAGGCGCAATTCATGACACTCATGACAAAAGCGGAAGGAACCAGTCTCATCACCGAAACTATTTTTGAGAATCGCTTTCAACATGCTCTGGAATTAAAACGACTTGGCGCCGACATCACACTGGAAGGACATACTGCCACAGTCAAAGGCGTTGAAAAACTTTCCGGCGCCCCGCTCATGGCAACCGACCTCAGAGCCTCGGCATCTCTTGTGTTGGCAGGACTGGCGGCCGAGGGCACAACAACCGTTGATCGCGCCTATCATATTGACCGCGGTTACGAACACATCGAGGAAAAACTCGCATTGCTCGGCGCAAAGATAGAAAGGAAATAGCGTATGGGCACTTCTAAAAACCCCATTTGTCATCCTGAACGAAGTGAAGGATCTACTTGATCATAAAGTGGATTCTTCGCTTTGCTCAGAATGACAAACTATATTTCCATAGGTTTTTAAAGGTATCCTTATGCAACTCATTCCTTTGATTTATCTTAAAAACGGGAAAGCGGTTCGGCCCATCGGCACAAATCCAAATTGGTTTCAGGAAAATCCGCTTGAGTTGGCCCGCTATTTCAAATCTCAGGGCGCCGAAGCCGTTTTTCTGGATGATCTCAACATTCCCCTTACCGGAAAGGGAGAAAATTTCGCGGCCGTTCAATCCATCCAAGAAAATTTGAAAATGAGATTGTGGGTTAGCGGCAATTTTCGTTCTCTCTCAACCATAGAATCCTACGCGGAACTCGGAATTGATAAAATTATTTTGGGGGGAAGCGCCTATCAGGATCCCAATCTTTTGAAAGAAGCCGCGCAAAAATTTCCGCAAAAGATCGCCGTGCAAATTGAGGTGAGAAATAAAAAAGTGGTGATCCCGGGACTGGTCGCGCCAAGTCATAAAACCGCCGCCGACTACGCCAGCCGGTTTGAAGAAGAGGGCGTGGCCGCTTTGTGTTATCTAGAGCCTGTCAACGAAGGATTGAAAGATCTGTGCGTGCAGGTGAAAATTCCCGTTTTGAGTCTGCAAGACGTACCCAAAATGGAAGATTTGGAAAAACTTTTTGAATGCGAACGTTCCGGTTTGATCGGCGTTGTGTTGGGAAAAACGCTCTACGAAAACAGAATTGATTTGAAAAGTTCTAAAGGTTTTCTGGATGAATTGGAAGCAAGAACAGCACAGGAAAAAACGGAGGGAGAATGAGCGACTGTCTTTTCTGCAAAATCGCGGCGGGCGAAATTCCCTGCGACAAGGTTTATGAAAATGACGACATTCTGGGTTTCAAAGACATCAATCCAAAAGGACCGGTTCATATTTTATTCATTCCCAAAAAACATTACGCAACGCTCAACGACATCCCCTCTTCGGATATTCCATTGATCGGAAAAATTTTCGCGGTTGTGCAGAAGGTAGCGAAGGAACAGGGAGTAGCGGAAAGTGGTTATCGCACACTCATTAATACCAATCGAAATTCAGGTCAGATTGTTTTTCACGCCCACTGGCACTTGATAGGCGGAAAACCGCTTGGGCCAATGGCTTAAGGGCGGGATGGACTATAGACCATGGACTATGGACCAGAGACTAAAAACAATTAAAACAGCAACGGCAATATATACCACCACTACAAACCAGCGCGTGGGGCCTTTTTGTTTTGGCAGGAAAGAAGAATACCACGGAACAAATTGATAAGCGGGTTCTTCCGGAGGGGTCTCTTCACCTAAACCGGAAAACCCACCACTCTTTTTCTGTTTTTTCTGTCTCAATGCTTTTTCTTTTTGCGTCGCACTCATTTGCAAACCAAGATCTCCGGCCACTTTTTCTTCCGCCTGAGCCGTTTTCAAAAATTTTCCCTGTGTGGGGGCTTGGTTCCAACTGGAATCGGCTTCGGCATTTTTGATCGCCAGATATTCAAGTTCCTCGGCAGATTGCCCCTGAAGGTCCTGTCTGGAAAGTTGAGCGCCAGGCTCCAAAAGATTCAAACGTTGCGCCAAATTTTGAGCTTCCTGCGAAAGACGAAATCGTGCAAATTTTTCGACTTGTCCGTTGATCAAAGCCAAATCGGAAATAACCGTTGCCCTTGAATTTTTCTGCACCAACCCTCGGTAAACCCAGCTATCAACATGGTTTACAGAGACATGTCGTTTGACGGTGCGTTGCACAAAATGACTAAAGAAGGAACGCCACTGATCGGCAGTCTTTTTGAAAAAAGAGGATCGACCCACTTCAGCTTCCTGCGCAACTTTTGATCCGCCTTCAAAACGTTTCAACAACATTTGTTCAAAACGGCTCAACAGTTTGGAAATTTTTGATTCTACCTGCGGTTGTGCTGGTGGCATTTTGGCCCGCGTCGCAGGATCGGCCAAATAATTTTCGTATCCCTTTTCTTTTACTCCCTGCAATTTCCCCTTCTGAACCAACAGCGCTTCAAGCGACATTTTTGATTCGTGGCGAATGCTTTCCCCTTTTTCTTTTTCGTGAGATTGTGCCTGAGGCGATTTTTCGCGCTGATCATGAACGATATAATTACTGCCGGGCAACTTAAAGGTCTGATAAACCTGACTCGCTTCGAGTTTAACAAGAATTCTTTGAATCAAACGAGGTAATTCGCGGGACATTTTCTGAACGGTTTCCGCATCGGCGGGTTTGGAAGAGGTCTCTCCCTGTTTGAGTATCGCCTGCTCTTGCCGGATCGTATCGTTGATTTTTTGGATATCCTGATCGGGCTGTTCGGACGCACTTCGTGCCACTCCTTTTATCGGCTCCTGATCTTTGACTCCCGCACTCAATGGCATAACGTCTCCTTCAAAACCTTACTATAATGATTTCGATGAAATTGGCCATGACATATCCGTCAATTTCATATTCCTGCAAAAAAGTCGTGACCTTTTTGCAGGAATATGTGAATATCTTGTCATGCGATATATCGAAAAAGAAATCATTAACTGCTTGAATTCAGAAAGAAAAATGGCTTTTGTCTGCGGGCCAAGACAGGTCGGAAAGACCACTTTTGCACGCCATGTTTTGGATAAAGAAGGGGTCTCTCAAGGTTATTTCAACTGGGACATTGAAAAAGACAGACGAGAGATTCTCAAGGGCAAGGAGGATTTTTGGCGTCTTCGATTGAAGAATGCCTCCGATCCTCTCCTTGTGTTGGATGAAATTCATAAATACCCGCGTTGGAAACGGTTTCTCAAGGGACTGTTTGATGCGGTCCACAAAGAACTGCGGGTTTTAGTGACCGGAAGTGGGCGTCTCAATGTCTATCAGCGTGGCGGGGATTCTCTTTTCGGCCGTTACCATCTCTTCCGCATGATGCCGTTGACCGTCGGAGAAATTCTTAACGCCGCATCGTCGGTCTTGGCACCTGAAAAAGCGCTGGAGTCTTTACTTTCCACCCCTGCATCCGGAAATATCAAAGAGGCCGGTGATGACTTTGAGCAGATATTTCAGTTCAACGGTTTTCCGGAGCCTTTTTACAACGGCACATCGAAAATGCTTGTGCGCTGGCGACGCGAACACCGTGAACTTATTTTAAGGGAAGATTTGCGCGATTTGACGCGCATTCGCGATATCGGTTTGATGGATGCTCTCGTTGGAATGTTACCGGAAAGGATCGGTTCTCCCCTGTCGCTGAATTCTCTCAGAGAAGATCTCGACGTCTCTTTCAATACAGTCAAACACTGGATCAAAACACTCCATTTTCTTTACTATCTTTTTAAGATCAAGCCTTTTGGCGGAAGATTGGCTCGGACTCTGAAAAAAGAGGCGAAAATTTATCTTTTTGACACCAGCGTTATCGAATCGGAAGGGGCGCGTTTTGAAAACATCATGGCCCTGCACCTTTTGAAAGCTTGTTATGCATGGAGTGATTTCGGCTTCGGCGATTACGATCTGCATTACGTGCGCGACAAGGAAAAACGGGAGACGGATTTTCTTGTCACGGAAAATGAAAAACCGTGGATGCTGGTGGAATGCAAATTGTCGGACAGGGAGCCCGATTCCTCCCTTCAATACTTTCACAAGGCCCTCAAGACAAAATACGTTTTTCAGGTGGTGCGCCAGCTTCCGGCCGGCGATTTTTACAAAACGAAAAACGACATTTATATCGCGGCCGCGCCCCGCTTTCTTTCACATCTCCCCTAACCCATCCTTCACGAAACCTCCGTCAGTTTTGCGGTGGATTTGCCTTCATGAAAAGTAATTTCAACCTCTTCCCCTTTTTTTAGATCTTTTGTCGATTTGATCGGTCGCGGATCTCCCACTTTTTGCACCACGGAATAACCTTTCGCTAACACATTCAAGGGAGAGAGATGATCCAAATTACTGCACAATTTTTTGAAATGTTGAAACCGTTTGTCAAAAGAAACCTGCCAGCCAAACTGCAGACGCGAACGCAAATCATCACTGCGCATCATGAGATCGGGAAAACGTCTCAACGGACTTTTGAAAAGCTGTTGTTTGAGTTGTTCAAGATGCATGAGCAAATCTTCTCTTTTGGGCACCGCAATTTCCGCCGCCGCGGAAGGCGTTGGAGCACGCACATCGGCCACAAAATCGGCAATCGTAAAATCAATCTCATGTCCCACGGCGCTGATGATGGGAATGCGCGACGCAAAAATGGCCCGCGCAACCACCTCTTCGTTGAACGCCCAAAGATCTTCCATCGAACCGCCGCCGCGTCCCACAATCATCACATCAATATCGTCTCTCTGATTTAACAGACTAATCGCCTCCGCAATTTCTTCGGCCGAGCCTTCTCCCTGCACCTTCACCGCGGCCAAAATCACATCCACACTGGGAAAGCGCCGATGCAGAACTTTCAAAATATCCTGAATCGCGGCACCTGTTGAAGAAGTGACCACACCAATCGTCTTGGGCAGAAATGGAAGCGGTTTCTTGTGTCTGGTTTCAAAAAGATCCTCCGCCTGTAATTTTTTCTTGAGTTGTTCAAAGGCAAGTTGAAGAGCGCCAATCCCCTTGGGTTCACAATGATCAACAACAATCTGATACTGCCCGCGCGATTCGTAAACCGTCACGCGCCCGTGGCAGATCACTTCAAGCCCCTCGGCCAATTTGAAAGGAAGATTGCCATTGGCGCCGTGAAACATGACGGCGGAAATCTGAGCCTTGTCGTCTTTTAACGTAAAATAAAAATGTCCCGAGGAGGGACTGCGAAAATTGGAAATTTCTGCGGCAATCCAAACTTCAACAAATTCTTTTTCAAGATTGGAACGAATCTGTCGAGTTAGCTCCGATACAGAATAAATCTTTGGAGTTGTTTTTTCTTCAGGTCCCTTGTCCATGGTCCTTTGTCCATGGTCTGTAATTTCCTCCTTTATTTCAAAATTAAAACCCTGTTGTTTCATTTCAAACCCTCTTCCGCTGTTTTTTTCGTTTCTCCCCTTCCAAAACTTTTTTCAACATAAACGGATCGGGTTCTTCGCTGTGAATTTTCTGATACTCCACCTCCACCCCTTTGCGATTCATTGTGATGCCGTAAGAGGCAAGGATCGGGGCGATCTTGTCGAATTTTTTATCGATAGAATTGCGAGCCGATTCAAATCCCAGTTGGGCCGCATGAAGTCTGTGTCCCAGAGCAAACGGATTCATCGAAAAAAAAGCCTGATCATCGGCTTCGGGTTCAATCAAAATGATATCCCCGTCAAACGTAGAACTTTTTTCATACAAGTTCAGGGCGGCGTGAATCCGTGTGTGAAAAATGGTTCTGAAAAACTGGTTGAGGACTGAAAAAAAACCCTCTTCGGTGAGACTTTGTTGTTTTGCTTTTGGATGGCGCGACATTTTGTCAACAAATTCTCTGTTTTCGTAAGGGCGAAAAGGATTGTAGCAAATAATCAGCTTCGCCTTTTTCTGAATCATCAAATCAAGATTGGCTGTTTGTTTAACGCCGCCATCGACAAAATATTCGTTTCCGATTTTAACGGGTTTGTAAAAACCGGGCATGGCGGTGGAAGCCTGCACCGCTTTCGAAATTGTGATGTCATTTCTTTCATCGGGTCCAAAGACCACCTCTTCCGCTCCATCCAAAGTCATCGCGGTGATGTAGAGTTTTTTCCCTCCCATCTTCGCGGCCAATTTAAAATTGTTGGTCATGCGATTGTGACGGATGTTATTTCGCAGATATCGCTCCAACGGGCCATTATCAAAGGCTCCCGAGGGGAGACATTCAAGCAAAGAGGGAAACGGATGATCCGACAGAGCCGATTCCTCGACCATTTCCATGAGACGATGGTAATGGGACACTGTCGGATGTTTCAAAAAATCAACGAACAAACTTTGCAAGCCGTCTTTGCGAACCGGAATGCGTGTGACCAAACGCCACAGAGCCAGAGGCAACCAGCTTGCCGCCTTGGTGGCGTAGTGAACCGGGCGGAAAAGATATTCCTCCCAGTTCGGCCAATAAAAATGCCACGGTTCGAGTTTGGAAAATTTTTTGGAACTCCCATCCAAACTTTTCAGCATTTCTTCGGGAGAAATTCCACCAACAAGAGAAGTAGCCAGCAAAGAACCCGAAGAAATACCCAAAAAAATGTCAAAATCCGTGATCCGAAAATTGGTGAAATAGTCGTTGAAAGCCTTGAGCCCGCCAATTTTGAAAGCGGCTCCGGTGAGAGCTCCTCCCGCCAACACAAGCGCCTTCGTAGCCTTGGGCTTAAATTTCTTGAGATTACTTTTATGAACGATAGTTATCCCCATGGATTTTTATTTTTTAGCATAAATAACAGAAATTAAAAATGAAAGGTTAATGTGAGAATTTAAATTGACAGTTTAAATTTTCAATGTCACCCTTCTCCAGTGCAATATAAAACGCGTCTCCAAGAAAAACGACTTAGGTCCTGTTTAAAACAATTTTCAGTGGTTTGTCTCACTGGCCCCAGACAAGCCGGCAAATCGACTCTTCTCAAACACATTCAGGAGCCCAACTGGGAATATCTCAACTTTGATCAACGTGGCCTGCTGGAGAGGGCCCTTCACGATCCCGATCTTTTCATTCAAAACACCAAAACTCCGGCGATACTCGACGAAGTCCAGAAAGCCCCGCCCCTTTTTCACGCCATCAAGGCCATCATCGACGACAATCCCGAAAAAAAATTCATTCTCTCCGGTTCGGCTAATTTTCAACTGATGCAAAATATCACCGAAACACTGGCTGGGAGGACCGCACTTCTTGAATTGTTTCCTTTTTCCATCGGGGAAATTTCGGGGATAACTCAACCGGTTTTTCTCTTCCAGCTTTTGAAGACAAAAAACTTTGCCGATTTTTTAAAAATGTCCCATGACATCAAACCCAAAGCTTTGAATCATCTCTATGGTCATATTTTATCGGGTGGTATGCCGAAAATTTGCGAATTAAAAACGGCGGAAGAAAAAACATTGTGGTTTGAAAATTACAGGACAACTTACATTGAGAGAGATCTCAGAAATCTTGCACAAATCGGCAATCTGGAAGATTTTCAGAAATTCTACCAATCGCTGGCTTTCCAAACCGGAAACATCCTGAATTTGAGTGATCTGGCCAAGGACATTGGCGTTACTGTCCCCACCTGCAAACGGTATCTCGATATTTTACGCACATCGTATCAGGCTTTTACTCTTCCGGCTTATCACACCAACATCAAAAAGCGCCTAGTTAAATCTCCCAAATGTTATCTCATGGATACCGGAATGGCCTGTTTCTTCCTCCGATACGAATCGGAAGAGATGCTAAAAAACAGCGGCCGTTTGGGGGCCCTTTTTGAAACGTGGGTTATCAATGAAATTCAGAAAATATGCGCCACATTTCTTTCACCACCCGCTTTTTATTTCTGGCAACCCCATGCCGGGCATGAAATCGATCTTCTACTGGAGTATGGGGAATTTCTTTACGCGATAGAAATCAAACACGCTGTGCGCATCCAAAACAGTGATATCAAGGGAATGCAAACATTCTTCAAAGATATCCGGCACAAAAAAATTCCTTTTGGAATTATTCTCTATCGCGGCGACAAAATTCAAACTGTAGCCCCCAATATTGCCGCCATTCCCCTCGAATATCTTTGGCATTAATTAAAACCGCCAAATTTCTGACGGGATGGGTATCAATATTTAAAACATCAAACCGGTTGAAATCGGGGATGGAATCCATTAGATTGAGCACGTGGATTATCAAATTCTCCTTTACCGAAAATGGTCGCCCATGAAACGGCTCGAAGCCGCATTCCAACTTTATCAATTGACGAAAGAGATAATCCGAACCCGGGAGAAACATCGAAGGCCCCTTTTGAACGACAAGGAACTGG
>JACRBV010000052.1 GCA_016213065.1 Deltaproteobacteria bacterium | reverse complement strand
TTGCCGGCATTAAAGATGTGATATTTTCAACAACCGGATATACCGGAGCAGGCGGATGTGAGATCTATGTAAAAAATGCAGATGCTGAATCTCTCTGGAAAGCTGTCTTCAGTGCAGGTGAGGAATATGGAATCAGGCCAATCGGTCTTGGAGCCAGAGATACCTTGAGACTCGAAGCCCGCTTGAGTCTTTACGGACACGAAATCACCGATGAAACAAATCCACTGGAAGCGGGACTCAGTTGGGTGGTGAAATTCGATAAGGGAGATTTCGTCGGCAGAAGTGCTCTTGAAAAAATTAAAGCGGCGGGACTTCGAAGACAGATTGTCGGTTTTAAACTTTTGGATAAAGGAATCCCTCGCCAAGGTTATCCCATCGTCAACACCGATAAACAACCCGTTGGCGTTGTCACGAGCGGCACTTTTTCACCGACACTCCAAGTTGGAATCGGATTGGGCTATGTGCCAACCGAATTAATCGCGATTGGAACAAAATTTAACATTGACATCCGAGGAACGTTGAAGCTAGCAGAGGTCGTAGCAACACCGTTCTATGAAAGGTCATTCTGAGCGAAGCGAAGAATCTACTTGATTACCATTTGGATCCTTCACGGAGTTTACCCTGAGCGCGAGCAGATTCTTCGCTCCGCTCAGAATGACAATAATGGCGAAGGGTTCAGGATGACACCAATGAAAAAAATAAGGGGGCTAAATGGAATTTCCAGACGATCTTAAATATACCAAAGAACACGAGTGGGTCCGCATCAAGGGAGATGTCGCCATTATGGGCATCACCGATTTTGCACAGGAACAACTGGGCGACATTGTTTATCTGGAACTTCCTGCCGAAGGAGAAGCGGTGGAACAGGGCGAACCCTTTGGTGTTGTGGAATCGGTGAAAGCGGTGAGCGATCTTTACGCCGCCCTCAGCGGTGAAGTGCTTGAAATCAACGACCCACTGGCTGAAAATCCGGAAACCCTCAACGAAGATTGCTACGAAGAAGGATGGATGATCAAAGTCAAAGTCTCCGACACAAAAGAAGTCGACAGTCTCATGAGTTGCAAAGAATATCAGGCCTACGTCAAAGAGGAACAAGCCTGACCTCAATGCGCTACATTCCGCATACCAACGAAGAAATTCAAGCGATGCTGAAGTCTGTCGGCTTGAGAAGTGTGGAAGAGCTTTTTAGCTCTATCCCCGAATCCCTGTTACTGCAAAAACCTCTCAAACTCCCGCCACCTTTGGATGAACAAACTCTTCTGGGTCAACTTGAATCCATTGCGGCGCGAAACCACACACTGCCGATGAATCGCTCCTTTCTGGGAGGCGGAGTTTATCGTCACTATATTCCTTCCACCGTTTCCGATTTAATTCGTCGTTCCGAATTTTTAACTCCGTACACCCCTTACCAACCCGAAATCGCACAAGGCACACTTCAGTTGATGTTTGAATTTCAAACCATGGTCAGTGAAATTTACGGAATGGAAGTGGCAAACTCTTCTCTTTACGACGGCTCCACGGCTTTGTCGGAAGCGATTTTGATGGCAATCCGAATCGGGAAAAATCGCAAAACAGTTTTGCTTCCCGAATCCATTCACCCCGAATACACGCAAGTGGCGAAAACAATCTTGAAAAGTTTTGATGAACACTTTGTCACACTTCCCATTACTAAAGAGGGAACCATCGAACGTTCTTCATTAAATGATTATCTCAATCCCGATCTCGCCTGCTGTGTCATCCCCTACCCCAATTTTTTCGGGATTGTGGAAGATGTCAGAGATATTGTGGAGAAAATTCACCAAGCGGGAGGACTTGTTATTTTTTCGGTGACCGAACCGTTGAGTCTCGGTTTGTTTGAATCTCCGGGAGCTCTTGGCGCTGACATTGTCTGCGGTGAGGGGCAATCTCTTGGACTATCTCCTTCTTTTGGCGGTCCCTTCGCGGGATTTTTCGCCACGAAACAGACTTTTTTAAGACAAATGCCGGGCCGTCTTTGCGGTATGACCACCGACAACAAAGGCAAACCGGGTTTCGTACTCACTCTTTCCACGCGCGAACAACACATACGGCGTGAGAAAGCCACTTCAAACATCTGCACCAACCAAGCCCTGTGCGCCACACAGATTACTTTGTATCTGACTTTGCTTGGCAAAGAGGGTTTCAAAAAATTGGCGCAATTGAATTGGCAGAGAACCGAATATGCCAAACAAAAATTGTCTGCCATTCCCGGAGTAACGCTCCCGTTTCCCACAAGCACCACCTTTAACGAATTTGTCATTCAGCTCCCCAAAAATGCGGATGTTGTGTTGAAAGATTTAAGAATCAAAAATTTTGATGGAGGCATCTCGCTGGACCACTGGTACCCCAATCTGGATAACGCTGTGTTGGTGAATGTCACCGAGTGGAACGGTAAAGAAGATATGGATGCTTTCGCGAACGCCCTGAAAGGATCCATTCAATGAGCACACCCGGCACCACCGGTCTTGTGTTGGAAGAGGGACTCTCCTTCGCGCAAAGTGTAAAGGGGCGCATCGGTTATTCTTTGCCCCCGAGTGGAGTTCCTGAAAACGACCCGACGGCAAAACTGCCAAAGACGCTGTTGCGAAAGACACCTGCAACACTCCCTGAAATTTCGGAAGTCGATACCGTTCGTCATTTTGTAAGATTGTCCCAGCAAAATTATTGCAAAGATGTGGGACTTTTTCCCCTTGGTTCCTGCACGATGAAATACAATCCCAGAATAACCGAAGAGGTTTCTAAAATTCCGGGTTTTGCCAACGCGCATCCTTTGGCCATGCCGGAAGCTACTCAGGGGAGTTTGCAATTGATTCATGAGTTGCAACAATATCTCGCAGAAATCAGCGGAATGGATTTTGTCACATGCTGGCCTTCCGCGGGTTCACACGGTGAACTGACGGGAATGCTCATGGTAAGGGCCTATCAAACCTCCAAAGGGAATCCGCGCAAAAAAGTGATCATCCCCGACAGTGCGCACGGCACCAACCCCGCTTCCGCCGCTATCTGCCAATATGAAGTCGTAACAATCTCTTCCAACAAAGATGGAATTTTAACAGCAGAGGCCGTGGCAGGCGTGATGGATGAAGAAGTCGCCGCTTTAATGGTCACCAATCCCAACACGCTTGGAATCTTCGAAGAAAATATTCAGGAAATTTGTGATGTCGTTCACAAAAAGGGAGGACTTGTTTATTGTGACGGCGCCAACCTCAACGCCCTGCTAGGCATTGTAAAACTTGGAGATGCCGGAGTTGACCTTCTCCACTTCAATCTTCACAAAACTTTTTCAACCCCGCACGGTGGCGGTGGTCCGGGTGCAGGCCCTGTTGGAATCAAGAAAAAATTGGAACCGTTTCTTCCGAATCCGGTCATTGTAAAAGAAAATAGCGTCTACAAACTGGAAAACCGTCCCCAATCAATCGGCAGGATGAAAGCCTATTTCGGAAATTTTGGAATGCTTGTCCGCGCTTATACCTACATTCGTGAATTTGGTCCCGAAGGTTTAAGAAAAATTTCGGAGATGGCTGTGCTCAATGCAAACTATATTCGTAAAGCTTTGATGGGGACGTATCATCTGGCCTATTCAAGACCCTCGCTTCACGAATCGGTTTTCTCGGATAAATTGCAAAAAGATCACGGTATCAAAACGCTGGATATCGCCAAACGCCTCATGGATTTCGGTTATCATCCGCCCACCATTTATTTTCCGCTGATTGTCCACGGGTCTTTGATGATTGAACCGACAGAGAGCGAACCAAAAGACAGTCTCGATCAATTCATTGAAGCCATGAAACTCATCGCGAAGGAATGCGAAGAAAAACCCGACTTCGTGAAAGCCGCTCCCCACACCACTTTCCGTGGTCGCTTGGATGAAGTGAAAGCCGCAAAAGAACTAAAACTCCGCTGGAATCCTTAAGACCTCATTCCCAATGCAAATGGGTTTGGCCGATGACACTGCGCATTGTTAGCGTGAAGGGCTTCGTCAAATCGGTTTTTGGAAAAACAACGCGGTAGGCCTGGGACCATCTGTTCAAATAAGGAAACATCACTTTTTCATAAGGGGTTACGGCCACAGATTCAATACGAATTGGGGAGATTTCCTCTCCTCTCGCCGTTGTCAAAACCGCTTCCCAAAAGGATTCCCCACCTCTGGAGAATTCTTTATAAGGTTTGCGGACATACATGCCGACAAAAAATTCATCTCCTTTAGACTGTTTTTGTTCTTGTTCCGCGATGTAGGTCTCCGCCTTAACGCCATCGAGATATTTTTTCTTGATGTGTTCTTCTTCATAAACCTTGCGAAATGCAGGATTGTAATAGGTGGCATGAACCATGATTTTGGTTTGAAGAGTCTGCACATTAAAAAGTTGTTTGTGGCGCGTCCATTTACGCAAAGTCGATTTGTAACCGTTTGCGTACACCGCACCAGAAAGGCCAGAGACCAGAGCAACTGTCAAAAAAATTTTAAAGGCGTGGTGAAAAATGTGGGACCCGCATTTTTCACCACTTCCTTTAAAAATGTTTTTCAAACCAATGTTCGACATCATGAAAAACTTCCTCTTTTTTGATTTCGTTGAAAAGTTCATGGTACATCCCCTCATAAATCTTCATTTCCTTTTGCGCAAGGATCAATTCTCTGTAGAAACGCTTCGTCCCTTCGGGGGAACAGACCTTGTCGGCCGAACCGTGGATCATCAAAAGAGGTGTTTTGATTTTGGTGCACAGAGAATAAATTTGCTCCAAATTTTTGAGAATTTCCACGCCGATCTTGATGGTGATATTGGAAGAAACAAGTGGATCTTTTTTATAAGCCGCCACCACTTTGGGATCATGGCTCAACATGCCCGGACGAATAAAACCCTGCAGTCTCATGGTCGGCAAAACCCCCACCATTTTGCGACTCATTTTTTCCACCCATCCGGGTATTGCCAGCGCAATTTCGATATTGGAAGAAGAAGCCACCGCCGCGCGGAAAACATCGGGAAAACGGGATAAAAAATTGATGACGATTTGCCCGCCAAGACTGTGTCCCACAATAAACCAAGGCAGATTTTCAGAAGAACCTTTCCTGCAAAATTTTACGTAATCTTCGAGATCATGGTAGAGCGATTCAAAGTCATCGACGTGGGATCGTTTGCCCTCGGATTTTCCGTGCCCCCGTTGATCGTAGAGACAAACACGATAGGCACGTTTCAGAAAATATTGGGTGAAAGGACCGTAGCGCCCGCAATGGTCCCCTACTCCGTGGACAAAAACAATTCCCGCTTTTGGCTCGGGAGGATTCCACTGTTCGTAATATAACTTCGTTCCGTCTCTTCCACTAAATTGGCCAATACGCGCTTCCATTAAAATGTCTCCGCCCCCCGCTGTCATTCCTGCCCCTGCCT
>JACRBV010000051.1 GCA_016213065.1 Deltaproteobacteria bacterium | reverse complement strand
TTTTGAAAAACGGAGGGCTCGGAGTTGTTGATATGGCAGGCGATGCAAAAAAAGAAATGACGGCACTGGAAGCTATCTATGCAAAAAACGCAGATTGCACCGAGCGGAGCAAGATATTGTATGCCGTCTTTTTGCAGGCGGGACTACGGCCATATTTCGTTTCTGAAGACATTAAAGAGACGCTGAAAAAATTCCGCAGACTTCCTCTTGGTAAAACTTTTTCAGGCCATGTTTTTCTGGGTGTAAAGCTCGGTAGCCGTTTTCGTTACTTCGATCTCGCCCTTCTCAACAATAATGTGCAGGCAAAGCAACCTCATATCTTGGAACCGCACCAGATGGCCGCCGCTGAGCTGATGTGCAAAGCAAAGGAACAAGACAAAACGGGAAGACGAGGGGAGGCAAGGAGACTCATCACCAACGCCTTGGAAATGAATCCAGCCGATGGCTATGTATGGTATGCCTTTGGAAAATTGATGTTTGACAAGCCTGTTTTTAGCAGTGTTGTAGAAAACGCATGGCGCATGGCCATTAAACTCCTTCCAGAATTTTGGTCTCCACATCAAGGCCTGTCCCTTCTTTTACGGAGACAGGGTCGCATCGCTGAGGCCGAGGCAGAAGCCAAATTAGCTGTTCAGTTAGACCCCAACCATCGTTGATTTCATGTTTTCACCAATCTCCTCCCCCACCGCCACTGTCATCACCCGGAGGGGTATCGTCAGGGAAATCATCGGGTGGCGGCGGGAGATACATTCCGCCGCCAGCCATGTCTCGAGCCGGACCCATGAGAGACTCATCCGGCACGTCAGTCACCGGGGCCGTTGGGACGTTCGTTCCAGCCGGCACGTTGGTGGAATTTCCGTTCTCATCAAGTTCAAAGTGTTCTTTTGTCCCATCAGGAAAGGTCACCTCCATAGAATTATCACCAATCTTCACGTCATATTTCCCTCCAGCCGCGTCGTATCCTGTGCAGTTTCCTACGTCACACGTTATATTGTTGGTTACTCCTAAGTTGCCAAATATTTCTGGTGGTTGCGGCATTTCTGAAGGCTGACCTCCAGCCGCCGGCATTGATGTCCCGATGTTTGACGATAGAAGATCGCCAGTATCGGAGTCGTAGGTATTCACTGTCATTGTTCCGTCTGCATTTTTTATATAATCCACGGTTGTGCCATCAGCATTTTCGACCCGTGAATCTCCGTTGGGGAATGTTGTAACTGTAGACCCGTTAGATAACCTCACTATCTCTGTTCCATCCCGCAACGTTTCAGTAGTGTCGTCAGTTTGCCGCGGGGTAGTAATATCTGGCGATGAAGCGGCCGAAGTTCCATCCTCTGCATAGGTAGGAGGGACAATCGTGTGTTCTCCTCCTGCCTCATCCCTAACAGTTATGCACCCATTGTTATGGCAAGCGCCATATTGATTGGCGACATCTATTCCACCATTGATTACTGCACCGCCTTTTTCACTCGCCCAATCAAAGTACTCTTGCAATTGCCCAGGCGTTAAAACATCGTTGTATTCAACACCAGCGGTATTGTTTTCAATATTATTTGGATCAGTAAGTCCGCAACCGCGTGAAGCATACTCGGCGCCCCTGCCGTCCGTTCCTATATCACGTTCTTCGCATAGTTCAGTGGGCCAATGACCCAGAATGGTAACTCTATTGAGAGTGTCACCTTTCATGAAGTTCGCTATGGCGCGGACACTAATACGCAGTGTTTGGGGCGATGATGACCCTGAAAACCTCCCTGTAATGCTCGTTGCAACCCGTTCCGCCCCTGGTAGCGAAATTGGCTGTTGTTGTTTCGTAAAGCTGAAAAGTGTTCCTGGAAGATCGGGGACCAACGCTTGGAGATTGACCTGCTCCAATGCTTTGACAATACCGACATCGCTGGGGATGAACGTAACATATACCTTGGGTTCAGGTTGTCCTCCTACGATAATGCCCACATTCATAAAACAATTTCGATTGGTATCCTGCGTCCCGTAAAGGGTGTTGACGTTACTGCAGACCTGCCCGTCC
Organism: Deltaproteobacteria bacterium; assembly: GCA_016213065.1. Classification (NCBI taxonomy): domain Bacteria; kingdom Pseudomonadati; phylum Myxococcota; class Myxococcia; species Deltaproteobacteria bacterium. The sequence continues at coordinate 11,411 of JACRBV010000051.1, read as the reverse complement.
ATTTTGAATGCTGACTCGCGCATGGTAAACATCCGTCCGCCAGCAGACGCCATGCCAATGGGAGTTCCGAAATTGCTTTGAAGGCCCACGAAGATCTTTCTGAACCATGCCTTGATGAGGTAATCATCATGATAGGTGACCCATTTACATTGATTAAATGATGATCCAATATTATCTCCCACGCATCGTGCAGCGAGACGACAATCAGGATTACATCTAGCCGGTCGCTGTGCCTGATAAACACACAATGCATAATCATGCAGATATCCTCCGCAAATTCTATCGAACAGGCTATTATTGTTTCTGCTATTGTTTGCACTGTTATTGTTTGCGCTTGCACGTTGACAGTATTCATTATATCCGTACGGGCCGTCCCAATCGGAAATCCTATTTCGAAGAAGTCCTGCCCCATATTCTAGCCAAAGTATATACAGTGGATCATTTAAGACAGCACTGCTTGAATCCTCAACACACTGCTGGAACTCTTCCCTCGATGCTGGACGCTTTGTCTCTCTTTCTGACCCATAAGCCCTTCGATCTACGGCATTAATGTGTGTATCTGAATGAGGATCAAATCCTGCAAGATCCGTTAAGAGTGCTGTGAGTTTTTTGGACCATAAAGTGAAGGCTTTGGAGTCGTCCGGCCGTTTGAAAGGGTTAAGTGCTGACACCACACCTAACTTCTTTGTGTCAGCAGAAATCGTCCATTTTCCAGATGTAACGATTTTGTTTTCGAGAGCCGGTTTTATGATAATGCCGCTCGGAGTGCCCACCGGTTTTATTGTTAAAAGGGGAGGCGGTTGCGGCGGCCATACTATGTTTCCAACATTAAATTCCCTCTCCGTCTGCGTTCGAAACGGCATCATAACGGCGGATGTGGAACCTCCTGAAAGCATCTGGTTCGCTATGCCGCGGAAATCAATCTTGGGGTATTTTTGAGAGATCGGAATAATTTTTTTCACCTTCTTTACCAGTGCAAAAAAGATAGATGTAGTCTTTGTTTCACGGGGAAAGGCTATGGCCGTTCCGGGAAGGCTGATCGCCGACTTCTCCATTTGACGCATGGCTGAAATGGTATCCATGTTACCCGGCACTATCATTACAAAGGCCTTCGGGTCCTTTCGACCGCCGAGGATGATGTCAATATTTAGCTTGCACTGCGTATTATTAGCAGTTCCATAAGCCTTGTTGATTTTTCCGCAAAGACCTGCCGGCATCGTGAAAGTTTTTCCGTGTGAAGTAAAAATATTTTTGTGCGATATGAGGACAAGTGGGCGTTCTAAGTTTTGCATTTCGGTGAGAACCTCCCTGTAATAGCCCCGAATTGTTTTTGAGACATCATTTGCGGCTAGGAGAGAATCGGAATTGACATCGTATTGATGGAGTTGCGTCAAGATTGAAGATATTTCCCCGGTCCATTGGGCGAAAGGTCTGGCGTTTTTTGAGAATACGGAAGGGGCTTTCATAGGAGTTTTTAAAAGAACCTTGCCATTCACCATGGACCAGTTTCCGGAGAAAATGACTCTTGCACGTTTTTTGGACGTTTTTTTCGCCACAACCGCAAGGTTTGCTGTTTTCACCGTGGTTTTAACCTGGGTTGACACCGCCTTGGAACCCGGCTCCGCTTTTCTGGCAAAAACAAAAGGTGACACAACGACCATCATTGCCGTAAGGCACAACGAAAAAATGATTTTCATAGAATTGTCCTCCACTCGAGATACTCTGCCATTTTCATGCCAAACGGAAAAAATCAGAATTCCAAACAATTTCAATAGGGTCAAAAATGACAAGGGAGTATTTTTATCAATTTTCCACGAAAAAAGTGTCAAAAATTTGTCAGGCTGTATCAAAATGAGAAATCAAAAAAACGCAGTGTGGGCCGTTGATACCCCTTCGCCTAAACAAAATTTTTCAGGAAGGCGCCGGCGCCGATTACTAGATATTTTGTGTCGCCCAGAAAGCGGTATTTCCCCGGCTGATTACTGCCATTGAGTAAAACAGAATGCTGAGGCCGCAGTTTCTCCGTGAGGTATCGAAGCGATTTGGGAATTTCATCGCCCTGATATTTGCACTCAATAAGCATCCACGGTTTTTTATCCTTAAGGATGAGAAAATCCACTTCCCTTTTTTCAAGGTCACGCACGTAATAGAGCTCAAAGAAACCGCTACCGATATCATTCCAAAAATCCACGGATTTTTTAAAGTGCATGGCCGCCAGATTTTCGAATCGGGCGCCTTTGTCGTTTAGTTCCGACCAGTCAAAAAGAAAATATTTACACTCTTTTTTAAGAGCCCGCACAACACGTTTTGAATACGGCATGATCCGAAAACAATAATAGATGGCCTCCAGCCATTTAAGCCATGTGCGAACAGCGTTATAGCTGACATCCAAAGACTCGCGCAGAGAATTCAAGGAAAGTGTGGAACCGACGGATCCAATGACAAGGTCCATCAAATTATCCACGTGTCCCAAATCATGAATCTTGGATAAATCGCGCAGGTCTTCACGGATTAAAATATCGCGCCTCATTCGTCTCCAGCGCGGACCGGTCGCGGGATCTTCAGAAAATAGAGGTTCCGGAAATCCTCCCCGTTCCATGAGTGTTTCAAAAGCTTCTTGGGTATTTTTGTCGGAAACCAGCTCCAGCTCCTTCGGAGGAGCGAGAATTTTTCTTTTTAAAATTTCACTGACAGAAAAAGGATTGAGATGAAAAAGCCAGTAGCGACCTAACAGGCTGTCTCCACCGCGGCGATAAACATCGAGCCGCGCACTCCCCGTGACAAAGGTTGGCAAATCTTTTTTGAAAGTATCGTAGTATCCCTTCAGAAAAGATTTCCACTTTGGATATTTATGAAGCTCGTCGAAGATAACCAAAGGACGCCCTTGGGCGTTTTCCACTTCTTCACGAAAAGCCGTGTAGTTGATGTCACGGATCGGAATGCGGTCTTTTGGGCGGTCCCAGTTAAGATACAACACATTTTTGAAACCCAGTTTTGGGCCGAGGGATTGGACGAGCGTGGTTTTACCTACCTGCCTTGGGCCGGCAATGAATACCATTTTGTCCAGATTGTGCGGGTGTTCCAACAGATACCGGCCCAAATAGCGATTTTGCATCATGCCGATGATTTTACCCGTACAGGTAAAATTATCAAGATATTTTTACCATGACAGGTAAATTTATCAGATCGTTTTGGCGAGCTGGATCGTTTTCTTTTGAAGGGTTTCCAGTTTGGAAAGATAAGCATCAAAACGCCCGATCTTCTCGTTCAATTTTTTTGCCTTGAGGTGCCACTTTCCTCCATCGACCGCTTTCAATTTGGTAACGAGGGTGTTTTTATCTTTGGTGACTCTCTCTTTTTCTTTTTTGATTTTGGCTTCGCGTTCTTTGATGAAAGTTTTGGCATATTCCTTAAAAGCGGCTTTAAAAGCCTTTTCCCCTTCGGGGCTTGTTCTTTTGACATTCTTCTTTTTGAAATCGGGATTTTTCTTTAAAAAATCGTTCCAAGTAAATTGTTGTGCCAGCGACATAGAGCCCTCCTTTTGAGCGGGCGGGACTATCAGGGATTTAAACTGGAAAATCAAGCGGTTTTTTGGTAGATTAAACGCGTATGCCGATATTGAAATTAGACAAACATGATCCCCAAAAAGAGCTGGAATTTGAGGTGAGGTGTGCATTAATGGTTAAGCCCGAGGATAGAATTCATCAGTTGCTTATCCATTCTCGAGCCATGTTAAAATTAGCCAAACAATATGAAGATAGAAGATCTTATCAAATTATTAAACGACCAATCGGTTGAGTATATTATTATTGGTGCGCAAGCTTTGGCGGCACATGGTTACGTGCGTGCAACAAAAGACATTGATATTTTGATTAATCCGGACGAGGCCAACATTGCCCGTGTACGGGTAGCACTAGAGACTTTCGGTTATGATACTACCGATGCAACTTTGGAAGATTTTCAGACGAAAAAAATTCTTTTCCGCCAATATTGGTACAATGTTGATATACATCCTTCGGCCAGTGGGATTGATACCGAATAAGCGTTGAAAAACAAATTTTCTGGAGTATATGAGGGGTTGCCAACTTATTATGCCTCGCTGGATGATCTTATTAAAATGAAGAAAGCGGCGGGAAGACCACAAGACCTTGCGGATCTTCGGGTTTTGGAAGAAATCAAAAAACAGCTTTCCCAAAAAAAATAAAATTGGAAAAATAAATGCTTCTGGCCATCGACGTTGGAAATACGAATATTACGCTGGGGCTTTTTGAGGGAAAAAAGCTTGTGAAAAATTGGCGGGTAAAAACCGTCAAAACGGATTCGGTTCAACAACTCCGGAAGAAAATTCGGATACATCCGCAAAATGTGGATGGGGTTGTGATTGCAAGCGTTGTTCCTTCTCTTGATGGAAATCTCGAAAAACTCTGTCAGAAATTTTTCAAAAAAAAACCGTTGTGGGTGAATCACAAAACGGCAAAAATGCCGCTCAGAGTGGACAAGCCAAAAGAAATTGGCGCCGACCGCTTGTGCAATGCTGTTACGGCTTGGAGGAAATATAAACGGCCTACCATCATTGTTGATTTTGGAACGGCAACCACTTTTGATGTGGTGACCGCCAAGGGAGAATACGGCGGAGGTCCCATTACACCGGGCATAATCATTGCCAGTGCGGCTTTAACGTCGACTGCTTCAAAACTGCCGGCAGTAAAAATTGCCAAACCAAAACATGTGGTGGGTCGCAATACAGTGGAGTGTATTCAAAGCGGTCTTTATTATGGCTACATTGGTTTGGTCGATCATCTTCTCTCGCTGATTCAAAAAGAGGAAGGTTGCAAAATGAAAATCATCGCCACGGGCGGTTTGGCTTCCTTGATTGCACAAGAATCAAAATGGATTGAAAGTGTGGAACCCCACCTGACTTTGGAAGGTCTTTATTATATCCACTGCGGAAATAATTTTTGAATGATGGGATGGACCGCTTTGCCGTTTTTGGTTTGCAGTCCTTTATTGAGAGAAACGTCGTTCTTCAATGCGTTTTCAACGCCTCCGGCCAATTTTAAAACATACGGGAAAGTGGCTTTTGTTAAGGCTTCCGTGGAAGTGCGCGGTGTAAGGGCGGGCATGTTGGTGACGCAATAGTGAATGACCCCTTTTTCTTTGTAGGTTGGTTCGGCGTGTGTGGTGGGGCGTGAAGTTTCAACGCAACCGCCTTGATCAATGGCCACGTCAACAATCACAGAACCTTCTTCCATTGTTCCTACCATTTCTTTGCTCACGACTTGAGGGGCTTTGTCACCCGAAACCAAAACAGCGCCAACCAGCAGATCTGATTTTTGTACCCACTCGGCAATGCTTTGTGGTGTGGAGCGGACTGCACGGACACGTCCGTGAAAATGTTCTTCGATCTGTTTAAGTTTGTGATCTTTGATGTCGAGCATGACAACATTGGCGCCAAGTCCTGCCGCCACTTCTGCCGCGTTGATTCCCACGTGTCCCGCGCCGATAACGGTGACGGTGCCTTTGTTGGTGCCCGTAACGCCACCGAGCAAGAGACCTTTTCCGCCGTGATTGGCGTGCAAAAGATAGGTTCCAATTTGTGAGCCGATTCTTCCGGCTACTTCACTCATGGGAGTTAGAAGCGGCAATTCGCCGCCTTCTAATTCCACTGTTTCATATCCGATACCGATAACTTTGTTTTGACAGAGTGCATCCGTTAAAGAAGGAACACTGGCCAAGTGAAGATAGGTAAAGAGAGAAAGATCGGGTCGAAGGTATTTATATTCACTTTCCACGGGCTCTTTGACTTTCACAATCAAATTGGCTTTTTCCCAGACCTCATCGGCCTCTCCGCAAAGAGTGGCTCCCGCTTCTTGATAAAGTTTGTCGGCAAAGCCGCTGGAAGCACCCGCTTTATGCTGTACCAGAAGGGTGTGGCCCTCCTGAACGAGTTTTTTTACACCTTCCGGAGTGACAGAAACCCGTGTCTCTTTGGTTTTAATTTCCTTTGGAATTCCGACAATCATGCGTTGCGGGCTTTTACCCGATGCTTTCGATGAAGTCAACTTACATATGGTACCTGTTAACATATGTAAGGTGTATGGGGAAGGTGTCGGACACCTTGATGCGGTGCGGCAATTGGGACGCAACATTTATGGAAAGCGGACGATAACTCTTTGCATGCGCAAATTATCCTTTTTTAGATATTTCGTCGTAATTTTGGGGCTTGGTTTTTTCGTGGCTTGTTCCGGTTCGAAAAAACTTGGGCTTCCCCCGGGGGCCAATCCCAGTCTTGTAGCCAATGACGACACATCCTTCACAATTCATGATCCCTCTTTGCTTATTGACGGACCTTCTGCGCAGGGGAGGGTTGGCGATTTTTTACTCTCCAATTCCAAGATTCGCGTCATCATTCAGAAGTCGAGAAAAAATGCCGACATCAATTCTTTTGGAGGAAATATTATCGATGCGGATCATGTCCGCCCACAGGGGAGTGCGGGTCAGGATCGCTGGCGTTCTCTTTTTCCACAGATCAACATCGAGTGGACCATCAATAATGTGAATTTTGCGGTGATTGCCGACGGAAGCGATGGAGGAGCAAAAGTTTTGCGGGCCTACGGGATGCTCGATACTTACGATTATCTTGATTTGGATTGGATTGCCGATGCCGCATCCGCGATTGTCGGCCAACCCATCACTTTTGCGGATCGTTTTGATGACCGCCGTGATCCGTTTCGGACAGATTCCAATTTAAAAGATTTGGACTTTCAAGTGATCACTGATTTTACTCTGGAGCCCGATGCAAATTATGTGCGCATCGATACGACCTTCACCAACAAATCCAATCATCCCATCTCCTTTCCCTTCGGAGATTTTTTGGTGGCCAGAGGAGAACTGCAGATGCTGATTCCCGGTATTGGATTTACGCCGCAGGCGGTGAGCCAGGCAGGACAGAGCACGCCGGCGCTGATTTATTCAGCTTTTCCGGGAGGCGATGTTTCGTATGGTTATTTTTATGACATGTCCTCTTTTGTAAAACCGAAAGTCAAAAAAGAAGACTCGCAACAACTTTACACAACAAGTTCTCTCACTTATTCCGGCGTGACCGGTGTTTTGCTTGGTGAAGAGTTTTTAAAAGTGCTTCCGCTTGGAAGTCAGGCCGCGCCGGAAATTCATTTTGTGATTCCAAAAGAAAGTGAAAAAATCATGACCCGTTATTTTGTTGTGGGGGATGGTTCTGCCGGTTCCGTTTTTGATACAGGAATGAAAATATTAAAAGTGCCCACGGCCACTCTTTCTGGACAGGTGTTGATTGATAAGGCTCCGGGGGAGGGAGCGACTGTTGCGATCAAAAAAATGAGCGGCGGAACTATCACCACCTATACGACAGATACAGAAGGGCGTTTTGAAGGCGTTTTGCCGACGGGCGAGAGCTTGGTTGGAAAAGCTTTTGGCGCGGGTCAATATGAAGTCTGGGTGGAGAAAAAAGGGTACCATGAAAATGGATCGGTGCGCGCGGGTAGCTGTTCTCCATCTCAAATCGACTTAACAAAAGAAGACAACCTTCAAATTGTTTGCAGTCTGGGGGAAACTGGTTTTGTAAAATTAAATGGCGGCGTTGTTGATTCTGCAAGCGGAACAAAAATTCCGGCACGTCTTACCATTGTTGGTCAGGACCCAAGCCCCGAAACAGACGGAGCGGGAACTTTCTCCGATTTGGAAGCTTTTGGCAAACCGTTTGGTATTGTGGATTTGAAGTATATCAACATCAAAGGGGGCTTTGGTCTCACCGATCAAAACACATTTGCTTTGGAGCCGGGAACCTATCGCTTTTTTTTCTCACACGGGCCTGAATACTCGATGCTGGAAAAAGAAGTGACCGTTTTAGCCGGTGCCAGTATCAACATAGAGAATGTGGTTTTGAAGAAAGTAATTGCAACATCCGGATTTATTTCCGCCGATCTTCATACCCACTCTTCGACAAGCCCGGACAGTGCCTATAGCCCGGAGAGTCGCGCATTGGTGGCACAAGCAGAGGGCCTTGATATTTTGCAAAGTTCCGATCACGATTTCCTCACAGACTATGCGCCCATCATGAAGGATTTAGCCGCGAAGGGAATATTGAAGGAGAATGCAATTCAAACGGTTGTGGGGCAGGAGGTCACGCCAAACCATTATGGACATATTCAGGCTTTTCCGCTCACGGCAAATCCGCAAGATCCTGATGCTGGGGCCATTGACTGGTCCAGTTCTCCGTTGGACGAAATTTCTCCGGCTCCCGACTACTGCATGTCGCCACCGCAAATTGCCAACGAGATTTTGAAGCGTCCCGGCGGAGAAAAAGTGATTCAGGTTAATCATATTTCAGAAGGTGCCATCGGATTACCGGTTGCCACGGGTTGGCTCACGAGCCCCGCGTATCAGAAAAAATTCGGAGTCCCCGCTTTTGTTTCCTATGCCGATCCGATTGAGCGCCGTTTGCCGGCTTCCGCAAACAAACCCCCGTTTCCTCCCTACACCATGGGGCAGTCTGAATTGATTTTTGATCGTTTCACGGCGGTGGAATTGGCGATTGACAGTGATCTTCATAAGGATCAGCTCTGGGAGTCGTCTCTCCCCACATGGTTTAATTTGCTTAATTTAGGTTTGACGCCCACGGCAACCGCCGATTCCGATTGCCATGTGGAAATTGCATCCACACTGGGAATGGCCAGAAATTATATCGCATCCAAAGTGGATCCCGAAGATGGTTTGGGTGACAGTCACCTTGATATTTCTGAAGAGGAATATGCGCACAATATCAATCAACATCATTTGGTAGTTTCCGCTGGTCCCTTCATTTCGATGACGGCAAAAAATGAGAAGGGGGAGCAGGCCCGCGTTGGAGATACAATTCACGGCAACGCGATTTCATTTAATATCGAAGTGAATTCTCCGGACTGGGCGTGGTTTGACACGGTGGAAATTTATGCCAACACCGAACCGATTCCCGCTGAAGATAGCGCCCGCTTTGCTATGCGGGGTGTTGCTTCTAGCCCGGATCAGTTTGCGGAGCCCTACCATGTTTCCCGTTATGTTTATGAACCGGTCGAAAGTTTCAGACTTGCGGATGGAAGTCTTAAAAACTGGACCAATAAAGATGGAAAAATTTCCGCGAAATTGGAAGTGACACTGAATGTGAAAGAAGACACATGGGTTGTGGTGGTGGTGAAGGGGACTCAATCGACCGAAGGATACCGCTCACTGTTTCCATTTGTTCCCAATGTGTTGAAGGATGCCAAACAGCCGCCGCAAATTTTTGATCCCGCGAAGTTGGAACTCTTCCACAAAGATCCAAAAGTTCATGCACCCGCTTGGGCTTTTACGAATCCAATTTTCATTGATGTTGATGGGGATGCGAATAACGACGGCTTCCCATTTGAAGCCAAATGGGTGCGTGAAGGATTCTCAAAACTGCAACCCTTTCAACCGTATCCGCATTAGTCGCTTCCTTGACAGATTTCTGCTTTTCCAATAACCGTTTCGGCATCGTTAACCCAATATCAACCAAGGAGGAAATATGAAGTTGGCAGGAAAAATTGTAGCGATGCTGGTTTTGGTTTTTTCAATGGTCGCGGGAGCTACTTCTTTTGATGGAAACTACAAGTTTTCATCCAGAGTGAAAAACGGAGCTCCTGATTTGCAGGGATGGACGGGTGACATGGTTGTCAAAGGAGACACCATCTCCCGGACCTACAAATCGGTGGATGGAAAAGAGGAAAGATTCTACATCGGTACTATCAAGAAGGATGGCGATGTTTATGTTGTGAAATATACAAAGGCCTATAAGCCTGAGTATGTCGGCAATGAACACAAAAACAAATTCATTGTGAACGGTGCCACCCTGAGCATCGAAGCGACTGACGGGAAATTCAAAGAAGTCTGGACCAAGAAGTAGTTTTTTAGCGCAACAATCTGCGTTTCAAATTGGCCAGTTCTCTCTCAATGCGGGGGGGGCTGGCCTCTTCGTTTTCAAGTTGTTGGATGCGCCGCGTTTCCACTTCATCCCACAAATCATTTTCTGAAAGTATTTGAGAGAGGATTTCCGATTCCTGTCTTGAAAATTTGGAGGCGTGCAAAACGTGTTCCTCAAAGGCTTCCCACGCCACAGGGCAACATTTTTTGACAAACTCGGCCATGGCTTGTGCAAAAACACGAATTTCTTTTTGGGCATGAGCGTCGAGTCGCAATTCCAGAAAATGCAACAGATTGTGAAGATCAATTTTCCAATACCATTCGGTGTAAATGGAAAGCGGAAGATTGCCTCTTGCCACTTCTCTCGCCACGCCCACTTTTAAATAGTGTTGGTATTCCTCATAAAGATGTTTCTGGTCTTCCTGAAATGTTTTTTGAATCTCTTTGGCTTCAGGGATCGGGATGGTTTCATCCTCCAAAGAGCCTTGGCGATTGGTGGTGGATTGCTTGCGCAAATCATCCATGCTGGGAGACCAAAACACCTCTTCCATAATGGAGTAACGCCCGCTCATCTCGTTGACGTTAGCGGTGCGGTGACGAATCCATTGGCGCGCCACAAAAATCGGCATGCGGCAATGAAATTTGAACTCCACCATTTCAAAGGGTGTGGTGTGGCGATGTTGCATGAGATAAAAAATCAGACCACGATCGGCGCGCACCGATTTTGTTCCCTGTCCGTAGGAAACGCGTGCGGCTTGGACAATTGCGGCATCGTTCCCCATCACATCCACAAGTCGCACAAAACCGTGATCGAGACAGGCGGTATAATTCGGATCTTTCTTCGGATTGTAATTTTCTTTTGGGTCGACGATATTTATTTCATTCATATATTTCCCTTTCATTGCTTGACGGCGGCACCCAACTTCCCTTAAAAACAATCCCTTCGTCAATATGGAAATGCAACCAAGATCAACATTGTGGCTTGAAAGAGGAGTCAGTCTCCTGATGGTGGGCTATTTCATTTTTGGGTACCTTCCCATCAACAATTTTAACAAGGCGAGGGGTCTCTATCACATCGTTGCGCTTCCCTTTGAAGCTCAAATACCTTTTATCTCGGCCTTTATTCTCGGCTATCTTTTGGTTTATGGAAGCATTCTCTGTATTTATTATTTGGTTCCCAGTTGGGAGATATTCAAAAAATTGGCGTGGTGATTTTTTTGGGTCACCACGGTTCATTACATTATTTTCGTTCTTTTTCCTGTGAAAATGATTTGGAGACCTGAAATCACGAATCCGCAAAACTTTTTTGAACTTCTCTCACAGGGTTTTTTCTATCTCGATAATCCTTTTAATTGCTTTCCTTCTTTGCATATTGCCTATCCGACTCTCGCTACTGTTTTTGCATGGCGCTATTTTCCTCGTTGGCGTTACTGCTTTGCTCTCATGGCGGTTTTAACCGC
>JACRBV010000050.1 GCA_016213065.1 Deltaproteobacteria bacterium | reverse complement strand
TGGCAAACTGGGCCACTTTTGAGCAAGATATTTTTGCGTTTGCTCTGTAACTGAATTGTTATCTTGACGAGCCCGTTGCCTTAATTGGGCACGGCGGGTTCTCAAAGGAGCTTAGCTTGTAAAAGCTATGTTTACTTCATGGCAAAACAAGAATACCATTTTACCGTTATCATTGAACCCTGTGAGGAAGGGGGTTTCTATGGAGAATGTCCTTCTTTACCGGGTTGTCATGTGCAAGGTGAAAGTTACGAGGAAACTCTCAGTGAACTGCGCCATGCCATAGCCGGTGTCGTTGCTGATTTACAAAAAAATGGTGAAGAAATTCCCAGCGATTCAGTAACCGTCACTTCACTGCATGTTGCGGCTTAAAAAAATGTCAACGCGCTTTCCAGTCGTCACTTCAAAAGAAATTGTCCGCGTGTTGGAAAAAATGGGTTTTGTTTTTGTCCGCCAAACCGGTTCCAGCCATGCCATCTACAAGCACCCTTCCAAAAACAAAAGAACCGTAGTCCCTATCCATTCGGGCGTTTCCCTAAAACGAAGGACGCTGAAGGCCATTCTCAGGGATGCAGAATTGGACATTGAAGATTTAAGAAAATTGCTCTGACCTGAGGCTTTTTAGGACTTGGGTGCCTATTGCTTTTAGGGATTCGAAAACGCCTTTGCCCTCGGTGGCGGTGGTTTCAAAATCGGGAACATTTCTGGGATTTAGCAAACGTTTTAATTCGGCAACCGGCACGGCATTGGGAAGATCTCTTTTGTTGTATTGAATCACCATTGGAAGAGTTGTGAAATCACTGCCTTGATCTTCCAGCATTTCGGTCAACTCCAACATACTTTTCATGTTTGATTCTAGTTGTTCCAACTGGGAATCGGCCATAAAAACAACTCCATCAATCCCCTTCGAAATAATTTTGCGGGCGGCTTCATAGGCCACATCACCGGGGACCGTGTAAAGATGGAGACGCACCTGAAAATTTTTGTAATTTCCCAATTCAAGGGGAACAAAATCGAAATAAAGCGTGCGGTCTTTCGTGTTGGAAAGAGAAATCAATTCACCGCGCTTTTCCTCTTTGATGTTCTGGTAGATGTAACGAAGACTGGTCGATTTTCCGGAACGCCCGGGACCATAATAAACAACCTTACAATTTATCTCTTTATTTTGCTCGTTGATGAATGCCATAAAAATCTTTGTTTGCTCGTTACAAAATCAGAGAGAACATTGTGCGAATACGGTGATAAGCGGCGTTGTTCAATCCGGGAACTGCGTCATAATCCAACACACGACTGTAATCGAGTTGGAGTTTGACGTTGTTTTTGTGGATGTACCAGTTCAATCCACCGCCAAATTCGTTGGCATCATTGTCCGGTCCTTCTCTGAAAATCTGCGCGGCGTTGATCTGCAATTCCAGTTTCTTAGGCATTACATAATAACCCGCGTTTGCGTAATAGCCTTTGTCGATCAGATAACCATCCGCATTGGTGTCAACCGAGGGAACACCGGCTGTGCTAGTGTACTTTGATTTTCTGTAATACCCCGCACCATTGACGGCAAAGCCACGGTACCGAAATGCAAAATCACCCACCGAAGACCAATCCCATTTGCGGGTGATGGTGGAAACAAAATCGTCGGGAGCTTGCACGTCTTCAAAGATAGTACCCAGACCCAACACCAGTTTTGGAGTTTCAGACCAGGCAAAATCGGTCTGGCTGGGAGGAATAGAACCCAAAATATTAAATTCGAGGCGGCCTCCGTAAGAAAGGTTGTTATCGCTATTCTCGGGAATGAAACCGCTTCCGTTGACAACACCCGCCTCATATCTGAAATACTTTCCAATATCACCGCTGATCGTAAGCCCCAAATCATCAGAGGAACCAAAAGATTGACGAGCAATAGTCAGATCTTTAAGACCGTCTGTCTGAGTTGCTGTAACCGGTGGCTCCACGGCCAAAAGCCAGCTTGAAGAAACCGATTTTTCAAAAGGGAGAGAAACGATTCCCATGTCGACTGAAAAATAAGGAGCAACATTGTAAGCAACATCTCCTAAGAAAAGAATTCTTTGAGCGGTAGCATTGGGAGGGGCTGTTCTTGTCTGAACAACCGCGGCCCAGTCAACCTTTTCATAAATAGTTCCCGATGTCATGATACTCGCACGGCGAACCGCGAAGGTGTCCGAAAAAGAATCCGGTGTTATAAATCTTCCAGTGGAGGAATTAAAAATCTTTTGGAGGCCGGTCTTTTTTTGCGTAATCTGCTGAACCTGAACTTTGCCTCCCACTTTCATTTTAAAATTGTCGTCGGCGGAGCGAATATAAAAACCACTATCCCATCCGGAAGATTTTGGTTCCGCGGGAAGGGGTTGAAACTCATTGACATTGATTGTTTGGGCATAAACGGCACGACCTGCCAAGATCAGGACTACCAACAACAAGATGCGAATTGTTTTGCTTCGAAACATACGGATTCTCCTTTGCAAGTTTTTAAAAAAAATGAATGTTGAAGCGTCATATATAAAAGTACCGCAATGCGCAACCACAAATATTACGCCATTTTAAGGGCATTCTCTTCCAGTCTTCGAATTTGGTCCCGAAGATCTGCCGCTCTTTCAAAATCGAGTTTTTTAGCGGCGCCCAGCATTTCTTTGCGAAGTTTTTCCAATATCTTGGGAAGGGCTTCCAAAGTGGGAATTTCAAGGGGTGTCTCGCCGGGAATGTCGGGGTAGTCCTGCTCGTAAATAGAGGATAAAACGTCGGAAATTTTCTTTTGGATCGTGGCGGGGGTAATGTTGTGTTTCTTGTTATAGGCTTCCTGTTTTTTGCGCCGTCGCTCCGTTTCACTAATAGCCGCCTTCATGGAACGCGTTATTTTGTCAGCATAGAGAAGGGCCATCCCATGAATATTACGGGCCGCGCGGCCGAAGGTCTGTATTAAGGAACGTTCGGAACGCAAAAAACCCTCTTTGTCCGCATCCAGAATGGCGACGAGGGAGACTTCCGGAAGATCGAGTCCTTCTCTTAAAAGGTTAATACCAATCAGGACATCAAATTCTCCCAAACGCAAATCGCGCAAAATTTCGATTCTCTCCAAAGTTTCAATATCGGAATGAAGATAGCGGACCTTCAACCCCTTCTCCCGATAAAATTCGGCCAACTGCTCGGACATTTTTTTGGTCAGCGTTGTCACGAGCACGCGTTCTTTTGCGGCGATTCGTTTTAAAATTTCCTCGTAGAGATCTTCGATTTGTCCTTCGGTGGGGCGAATTTCAATTTTTGGATCCATCAAACCGGTGGGACGAATCACCTGCTCAACAATCTCTCCTTTTGATTTTTGCAGTTCGTATTCAGAAGGAGTGGCCGAAACATAAACAACTTGATGCACCCACTTTTCAAACTCATCGAAACGAAGGGGTCTGTTGTCCAATGCAGACGGAAGACGAAAACCATATTCAACAAGCGTAGTCTTGCGCGCACGGTCTCCTTTATACATGCCCCCAATTTGCGGAATCGTAATGTGACTCTCATCGATGATGAGAAGAAAATCGCGCGGAAAATATTCAAGCAAGGTGGGAGGCGCCTCGCCCGCTTTGCGGTCGGTGAAGTAACGCGAATAATTTTCGATGCCTTTGCAGACGCCCATTTCTTCCATCAGTTCCAGATCATAGCGGGTTCGTTGTTCAATGCGCTGGGCTTCCAAAAGATTGTTGTGCTCTTTAAAATGTTTCAGACGTGCTTCGAGTTCTTTTCCAATCTCTTTGATGGCCTTCTTGAGATGTTCTTCGGGAGTTACAAAGTGGCTGGCGGGATAAATACATATCTCATCCAATTTGCCCTGAATTTGACCGGTGAGTGGATCAATCTCCACAATTTTTTCAAGTTCATCTCCGAAAAATTCAAGACGTACCGCTTTGCAATCTTCATACGCCGGAAAAATTTCAACCGTGTCGCCGCGCACGCGGAAAGTTCCGCGGTGAAAATCATAATCGCCACGCTCATATTGAATCTCAATCAGTTTTGACAACAAGGTAGAGCGCTCCAAAGGCTTTCCAACCGAGGTCCGCAAGAGCATGCCGTGATAAGCCTCCGGTGAACCCAAACCATAAATGCAGGAGACACTCGCAACGATGATGACATCTTTACGCGTGAGTAAGGCGTGCGTTGCCGAATGACGAAACCGGTCAATCTGTTCGTTGATGGCCGAATCTTTTTCAATGTAGAGATCCCGCGACGGAACGTAAGCCTCGGGTTGGTAATAATCATAGTAGCTGACGAAATATTCAACGGCGTTATTGGGAAAGAGCTCTTTGAACTCGGCATAAAGTTGAGCGGCCAGCGTTTTGTTTGGGGCAATCACCAGAGTCGGTTTGTTGACGTTGGCAATCACATGGACAATCGAAAAAGTTTTTCCCGATCCGGTCACTCCCAGCAAAACCTGATCTTTCTTACCTTTGAGAACCCCTTCGGTGAGTTTTTCAATGGCCTGAGGTTGATCTCCCTTGGGCGTGAAGTCGGTGGTGAGTTGGAATTTTTGCATGTGTGTTAGAGAGCGCTATAGGCTTTTTTGTAATGTTTTGCCAAGAGATCGAGTTTACGATCAAAGGTCCATATAAAAGCGTCTTCCAAAAGAGAAGAATAAACCAGTTGGATATCGACCAGAGAAAAGCCAAGACCAAAAAGTTTTTCCTGCTCTACAAAATCTTTCAGGACCTCTATGGAATGAATCGCCGCCTTCGGTAATAATCCCAAATCATTCAGGCGATTTTGTCTTGGTTTCCCCAAATGCCCCACCATCAATTCTCCCAAAATCCAAGGATGCAAAAGCACTTTTTCGGTTTCGACAAGCAGGCCCAAAGATGTGGCTGTTGTTTTGCCGTGAAAGAAATCAATCCAGACACTGCTATCCACCAAGATCATCGTATTCTTCGCCTTCTGGGGAGTTTGGCTTCCGGGATTTTTCCAAAAAGCTGTGCCACCCGTTTATAGGCGGCACCTTGAATCAATGCCTTCAATCCCATGTGAATAAGCCGGGTTTTCTCTTCAACGCCGGTAGCCTCGACGGCCTCACGGTAAAGCGCCTCGTCCAAATTAAGTGTTGTTCTCATATGCATAGATATGCACCTTTTATATGTATCTGTCAATGTTTGGCTTTCACTTCTGAGGCAATCCAGCCGAAAGAACGGACCAGATTTTCGAAATCTTTCAAACCGGCATTGAAGGCGGTTTCGGTGCGGCTACTGAGGACAAAAAGAACCGCCACTTTTTCGATATCAATGAAAGTCACGGCTTCATAAGCATTGCCGGAGCAAAGAAAACTTCGTGTCTCTGAAGGGTTTTTGATTTTGACCGTCAGCGATTTTTTCTCGATTTTTCCCTGCGGGCAACGTTGTAAAAAATCGGCTTCGTCTTCCTTTATAATATCCTGAATCTGTCTCTTTCCCTTCTTCAAAACTCTCGCATACATCACGGAAGAAGCATCGGCCCAAGTTTGGCCTTGCGGGTACAAAATGAGATTGAGTTCCGGCGGGGCATTGGAAACATCCAAAACCCATTTGGTCGGCGCTTCCACGGAAAAAGCAAAACCTTCACCATAGATAATGCGTCCTTCAGCCCACAATGGGATGGAGAGAAGCATCACCAACAGAAATGCGGATTTTTTTATGATTGTCATTTGGGACTCCTTCCCGGAAAGGGGGGTAAAATTGGGTTTATATCATGTTGATTGCGATAATTCAGATCAGGAAAGGATTGTGAGATAGAATCGACGACTTCCACGGTTCCATTTATATCTCCTGCATCTCTAAGAATACGAATCTCGTTGATTAATTCAATCACATCACGGTTTTGCATTCGAACGCATCCTTGCGTTGGCGCCCAACCCTGCTCAGGTTTGAAAGGATCAGGCACCAGTTTGCTCTTGCCTCCTCCGTGAATTGCGAAACCATTGCGCCTATATTTGTTCTTGGCAATGAGTGCATTGCCGGAAACAGGTTCCATATTTATTTTTCCTAATCCATAAGATTTATCATTATCTATTTTTCCTTTTCCGCGAGGCCATCTGCCAATTTCGGAGCGCTTAAGTCCATGACCCGGATCGTTGCGAGCCCGCTCGTTGATTTCGGAGCGCTTAATCACACGGTCCGGATCAATCTTATAAGTCCCCGTGGGTGTATCTCCATTCGTTATGGTCCAATCATGATTTCTGATAGATTTCTTCTTTCCATCTCCCATTCCCTCCGTTCGCGACTCCCATCGTCCAATCTCTTTCCGATACTGATCGTACAGTGTCATCTCGTTTCTGCTCTTATCTACAACCAACGAATACAACCCCAGCGGATCAAAATTGTTGATGGGGTCGCCGCCGGCATAGGCATACAAATTCATTTCGGGTGCGGAAAAATCTCTAGGCGGGTTTTCATAAAACAGATCAATATCGAGAAGAAGTGTTTTTTCACCATCCCTCACAAAATTAGGAATGGTGGTACGAGAGGCTCCTCCCTGACCTTGATGGTACGAGAAATTGCGGGGAGTAAAAACGCTCGAGTCGGCAAAAAAATTATTTTTGTAGCCGAGCGGATCGGGCGTTATAAATTCCCGCAACTCCGGCGCGTAATAACGCATGCGTAAATTGACAAGTCTGGTTTGCCCATCAAATGGGCGCGCGATATAGCCCAGAAAATTTCCTACCTGCGAATCCCGCAAGAGGTTGCCGTTGTTGTCGTGAATTTCCATCGCTCCAAAGGGGGAATAGTCATAACGTTCTAGAATTTTTCCGTCCGCGTCACTCAAAAAACGAACGGAACCTCGGCGGTCTTGATGATAGTAATAATTTCCTTTTCTTTCACCGGAGTGATTCATCAGCAAAAGAGGGGTATCGAAATGATCGGCATAAATAATGCTTTGCGCCGCCGTCCCTTTTGAAAAAGTTTGGATGGTTTCCCACTCATCGTAACTGAACTCTTCCTTGTCCGTGCGGGCTACACGATTAAAGACATCATAAGTATAACGTGAAAGGGATTCACCATTTTGATTTTGAATTTCGATCAGGCGCCCCCAATCATCATAGCGATACAAAAAATTCCCGTCCTGTCTCACCAAACCAGCCTCATCGCGGCTTGGCCGCCGCAACGGCGGCTCTTCCAAACTGAAAATATCCTGCACTTCGGGTGTGGGAATGATTTCTTTTCCTTCCACAAAAGTACCTGTCATTTTTCTACCGGTATCAAACTGCCGAATGATTTGAAGCTTTGAAGGATAATCGAGGGCGATCTTGTTTCCCTCCTTGTCGTAATTTTTGTAGACCCAGCGTCCGTTCAGCGACTCGCCGACCGCGTGGGAAAAGGAATCCCAAACGAATCGGGCGGAGATGTCATCTCCGGCATCATCGGGTTCGTTAAAATCAATCGACTCGATGAGGCGCCCCAATCCGTCATAAACAAAATGCTGTTCCTGCCGTCCGGCATGGCGGCAAATCGGTTTGCCATCCTTATTATAATCAAACCGCCAAGCAAGACCTCTCCGGTCTATTATCCCCGTCAGACGGTCGGCGTCATCGTAGGCATATCTGACTTCCGTGCCGTTGAGATAATGTTCCAGCGACAGGCGATTTTGCGCATCATAGGCATAAGTTGTGGTCTCGCCATTTTCCGCGGTGAGGACCGCCAAACGCCCATTGTCATCCCACTCCAGTTTCGTTTTTTCGATTTGAATCGGACGACCGAGGGAGTCTCGAACGAAGCCATTCGATTGAATGCCATTCTGAGGCCTTAAGGCCGAAGAATCTCCCGTGGACTCAAATGGAGATTGCTTCGCTTGCGCTCGCAATGTCATCTCAATCCATGTGCCCTTTTTCGGATTGTCGCGAAAAAGATATCTAAAATATTTTGCGATTTTTTCTTGTTTATATTCCCATTTTTCTTTCGCCAATAATTTTCCGTCGCCATCCCTCTGTTCTTTTTCGACAACATAGCCCTCTTCATTAAGTATGTATTGAGTTTCATTTCCCATCGGAGTTCGAAAACCGGTATTTCTGCCGAAAGGATCGTAAAAATAGGTGGTCTTGTTTCCTTCCCCATCAATGACCGCAACCAGATTGCCATCTTCATCGTATTCGTATTTTTCAACCGACTGTTCTAATGTCCCAAACCCGCGAATCTTCTGCATAAGCCGTCCCTCATCATCGTAGACAAACCGATCTTCATTCCCCATCGGATAAACAAAACGGGTGAGATGGCCTTCCGGGTCTTGTTCATAACGCGTGGTGATGGCGTGATCACCATCCAAAATTTCTTTTTTCGCGGTGAGTCGATCGAGCACGTCGTATTCAAAAGAGACTTCGAGTTTCCTTTCGGGAATTTTCATCTGGATGATGTTGTCGTTGGCATCATAGCGGTAAAAACGATTTTCTCCTTTGATGTTTTCTTTGATCACCAAGTTGGAGGCGTTCACTTCCAGTTTTCTGGTTTCGCCGTCGGCACTTGTCACGGAAATAATATTTCCCCACAAATCGTATTGATAAAACGGCTCTGTCTTTTCTGAAATTGTCGAGGATTCGGGATGAGAAGAACTATTCAGAATCAATTTCGTTCCATCCCTCGCCACCATTGTTCTTTTCACCAACTTCGGTCCTTCCCACTGGTATTCAATTTTCAATCCGCTCGGAAAAATTTCCGCCGTACACAAACCGGCTTTGTTGTATTCAAACTGACGCAGTGTTTTTTGTGTTTCATTTTCTTTCACAAGTTTTCGGCGCAACAAATGTCCCTCTTCATCGTGTTCATAAAGATGCAAGATGCCTCTGCGATCCTTTACCCACGTATTTAAGCCATCATATCTGGCTTCAATGGAAGCCGTCTCATTCCCATATTTTTGCATCATCACCTTTCCAAAATTTTCACCCGACTCGCCGTAATAATTTTGCAAAAAGATCTGACCTTTAGGATCCATCATTAAAATCAGGCGATGTTTGTCGTAATGGTAATGGGTGGTTTTTCCTTTTGGAAAATCAGGCGTACCCGGAGAGGTAGCGGCAATGAGTTCGTGTTCTTTGTTGTATTCAAATTTCCAGACACGCCCCGTGAAATCTTCAACTCTTTCCAGCAATCCATCGGGTTGATAGAAAAATTGGAGAGTATGCTGTCTGCCATCTTCCACACGCTGTAAAAGGTCTTTATCCTCATAGACAAGCGTTTGTTCTTCGCCCGCCGCATTGCGAATTTTGGCGAGCACTCCTTCTTTATTAAAATAACGCGTTCCTCCCTCCCAATCTTCAAGCACAAATCCGGAATCAATTTCTTTCAGCGTCAAAAAGAGACCGGCCGGAGATTCAAACCCCTCTTCCATTTGGCGGAAGAAGAATTTTTTACTGGAGTTATCAACATACGTGTATCCGGACCCGTCGGGACTATCCCAGAAAAGAAGACGCTCCGCGAAATTATGAGTCCAGTTGAAACCGAGCGCTCCCATGAATTCGGATTGTGAACGATAAATCCGCGTGAACTGCAATTTCATGTTTCCGCCCGGCAGTGTCACATCGGTCACGGGTAAATAAAATTCTCCCGTGTGCAAAAACACAGGATCAAAATCGGAATCCTGCGAAGGATTTTGCGGCGGAATTTTTTCCACCTTCAGAATTTCCGCCACGGGTCCGGTGATGTGCAAAAAATCGGTGGTTGCCACGGCCGCCCCCGCCAAACCTCCCGAAATTTGTTTGTTCACTTCCTTCAACGTTTCTTTCAATCCCGAATCGGCATAAAACTTTTTCAGATAATCCATGGGCGTTTTGCCTAAAATATCCGGCAACAAATCGGGACAGCCTTCTGGAGTGAGACACGGAAGTTTCATCGTCAGGGGACCCAGCATTTCCCTCGACATTTTGTCCAATTCCCCGCGCAAATCTCCCAGCACATTTTCAAAACCCTCCTGAACTTTTCCGGTGGTTTTGTCATAGAGATCGTCGATTTTTTTCA
Organism: Deltaproteobacteria bacterium; assembly: GCA_016213065.1. Taxonomy (NCBI): domain Bacteria; kingdom Pseudomonadati; phylum Myxococcota; class Myxococcia; species Deltaproteobacteria bacterium. Next base: position 25,356 of record JACRBV010000050.1, on the reverse strand, counting down.
GTTGTTTTTCAAGCCCGTCGAGTTTTTCCAAAAATTGGTTGGCGGGATTCCACTTCGCCATCTGCTTCAGAGCGCCCCAATGAAAACTCCCCACCTGATCCCCGAGCATTTTGACCATCCCGATAAAATCGCCCAGATTAAAAGAAACATACTGTTTGGTGCGCAACTGCCAGAGCATTGTCTCGCTTACCTCTTTGCCCCGCTTGAGTTCATAAAGATTAACGTGCATGCCGGCAAAAGCTTTTGCAAAGTGCATCGCCGCGGAGGCGGCCAAAATACCGCCATAGGCCTGATTCGGCAGATCAACAATATGCAGTCCCATCACCTTCTCTTTTACTTTTGCGAACTGAGCGGAAGGTAAATTTTCCCGGATCTGATTTTGAAGCCCCTGAACGGTCGCCTTGCCGATCAAATCCGACACCTGTTTTGATAAAAAAGCATTCGCATTGGCCTCGGAAAGGGCCTCGGAGGCCTTGGAAAAACTTCTTGTCAACATTTGGTCATACCACGGAGAAATAAGACCATCGAGTTGGTCTTTGAATGATGTGTTCAAAACTTTTTCAACCCGGTCTTTGATCTCTTTCAATTCCTCATTCTGCCCGAATACATCCCGGAGTGTTTTTTCCGCCTGTTTTGGAATCCACGCCTCCAGACGTTTCTGAATTTCGATTTTGAGCTGTTTTGAAAGCTGGGGGTTTTGCAAAAATATTTCTTTGAGGCTTGTTTTGGTTTCCGGTTTTGGATCTCCGGCACCGGGTTTTACCAACTGATGCAACCCTTCCGCCGCCCACTCGGCCATTTTATTTCCCATCTCCTGAATCAATTTTTGTTGAACCTGATCGCTGATAAACCGGTCCACTCCGGGCATTTCGATCACTTCGGCAAGCTGTCTCGCATCTTCCGGAGTCATCAAGTCGGGTGTGGGTGACGCCAACAGCAATCCTAAAAAAAGAAGAAGTTTCACCCAAACCAGAAGAGCAAAATCAGTGCCAGTTTAATGAATGTTTAATGATGCGCTGAGGAGTTGCAAGTGACGAAAACGAAGCAGGCATGTACGGATTTTGGTCTGTTCAAAATGTTCAAATATGTTTATTGGCCACTTTATACTTGGCATTCTTCTTGCTCATATATTTTATGTGATACACACATCGAACACGGAAAGTATTGCCGAACAAATCTTGCTGATCCGTGGTGCACGAGTCATGCTGGACGTCGATTTAGCTGTCTTATATGGAGTACCTACAAAAGTTCTGAATCAGGCGATTAAACGAAACAAGGAACGTTTTCCTTTGGATTTCATATTTCAATTAACTGGAAGTGAAAAAGATGAACTGGTCACAATTTGTGACCGGTTCAAAAATCTTAAACATTCCACCTCGTTACCCTATGCTTTTACGGAACATGGAGCAATTATGGTGGCCAGCGTACTCAATACACATAGGTCCATAGAGGTTAGCATTTATGTTGTACGAGCCTTTATCAAACTGAAGGAAATTTTGGCAACCCACAAAGGGCTTGCTCAAAAACTTGCGGAACTAGAACAAAAAGTAACCAAGCATGATGTGCATATCCGATCCCTATTCAATGCAATCCGGCAACTAATGGAACCAGCAACCCCAACGCCACACAAACAAATTGGATTTCGACAAAAAGAGTGAGAATTTTTTTACATCTTGCCAAATAGAGCGACGAAAATGAAGCGGACGTGTACGGATTTTGGTCTACGGACCAATGCCACAATCATCAAACTTATGCAGAAATATTTTTATTTCGTCTGAAATGTAATGATCATAACTGCCGAAAGACAAATAATTTTCTTCCAATAGCACAAGGCTGTGGTGGGTCCCTCTGTTATCAGCTACGAGCCTCAATTCAAGTTCTCTATCTGCCATTTCGACAATGATTCCCTTTATATTTCTCGTAAACATATTCTCAAATGTTTGCACAGCCGTGAATACTTCTGCTCAATTTCTGGGAATGTAGATGTGATCATTTCTATTGGCTTTATGTAAGATATACGCGACGACATCATTATTACTTGCACATGTCTTATCTGGTGTCATTCTGAGCCGCAGGCGAAGAATCCAGTGAGGACAGTATTGGCATGGGATTCTTCGCTTCGCTCAGAATGACATCTATGCGCAATTACTTATGACGTTATGTATAGATAAGCTTGCTTCTATTTCGGCGGATGATGGTTGTGGAGTTTCAAATTCGATAGCAACCGAATTTCCCCAGACGTCATCACTTAAATACTCGGGACCGGATCAATCTATCAATTTCCATATCTGAAATATCGCCCTCCCTGCCATCAATGTGAAGCGTAACTGTTCTTCCTTTTACCTCATACCATCCGCTCGCGATCAGATCGTCATTCTCACCCATCATCGCCATATGTAATCCTGCGCCCGCCCTCATTTCGATGGAACCATCTTTCAAACGAACAACCACAAACATGTTGACCTCCCGCATCATTGGAAGAGTGAGTGCCTCTGCCAAAGAGGAAATTTTCACATAGGCATCGACATCTGGAGTTTGTCTTGGCGGCGGTTTGTCAGTCTTGTGAAGCATGGCCAATTCATGTGGTTCCAGATTAACATCTCCAATGACAGTCTTAATGGATTCATGGGGGACATGTAACCAATGAGAACTATCCGAGCTATTAGAATTATCCAAACCGTCAAAATCCATTTTGGAACCATCATGACTAATCCTCACCGAACCGCGCCATACAATTCTTTCTCCCTCCAAAACAACTTTGCCATGTGACATAGAGCTTTGAAGCATCCTGATTTCCGTGCCACCGTCAGACAACTTTACAACAATCAATTTTGCACGGGGAGAGGCAGAAATATTGTCTCGTTGCGAAATCATTGCAAGTCCATCAAGAAAAGATTTGCGGTCTGAGGGTATGATAACCAGAAAATACGGATTTTTGTTAAGAAGTCGGAGTCTTTCAGCGATCCCTCTCGCCGGACCAGCCGCAAAGACCGCGGCACGGTGAGGCGAATTTCTTGGCCTTCGTGATGCGCTTGCTCCAACAGCAAGTTGTGCGGAACCGGTCTTGTTTTTCAAAAAGAGAGAGGGATCGAAATGTGTTGCAAAACGTTGCGTGTGTTGTGGGACAGAAGACGGTTTCAATGCCAAAGCACGCAGGAATACTTCAGCAATTTTTGGATCCCTCATGGCTGATTCCAAAAGCCTTCGTTGTAAAACTCTTCTATCATGAAATGGATTGGCCTGTGTTGTTTCAATGAGTGAATAGGTAGCTTGAGCCGTTTCAATATCCGCCGGCTCCACTCCCGCCTGCACAACAAACAATTCAAGGCCGGATTAAAAGGCGATAAGATCGTTAAACGTCTGCAATGTCAGACCAAAAGACATATCTGTTTCCCCTTTACTCTATAATCATCGGCACTTTGCAAAAAAAGTTGCGAACAAAATTTTACCACATGGTACCTGCTACCATATGGTAACCTGTCAGCGGCAAACAAGGGTTGGTTTGGTGCTGAAGTCGGCTTGGCAGACAATGTCGGCGCCGCTGGCTATTTGAATCACTTTTTCGGTTTTTTGATTGGTGGGAGGGTAGGCGACCTGCACTCGATATTCTCCCGGCTCCAAGTGAACGGTGTTCAGAGGCGTTTCCCGATCCCTCACAACTCCCGGAATGGAAACCTGCCCCCATGGTTTGGCCGCCACTTTCAGAGAACCGGGTTTGGGTTCTTCCACCACCACCGTCTTGGCCCAATTTGGGTTGAGGGGACCCAAGGAAAATTTCTCAATAATTTCTTTACCTTTGTCGCTCAAGATTTTGATTTTTCCTTCTTTTTCCTCTTCCACATCCAGATCGGCCAAATGGAAAGGTGTTTCAAAATCTTTTTCCATACCTCCAAAACTTAAATGCCCACGGAACGATTTTGGTTTGGAATTGATGGTGATGGATCCTCTCAAAGGGGGGATGGCAATTTTTTCAGCGACAGACACATTATTTTGCTTCGTGGTTTCTTTTTTGGACGACCTCCATAAAAAACCGCCGCCGAGACACATCAGAAAAAAGAAAAGAATCCCAAAAAAAAGCGGCGTGGGGAAAGATTTTTTCTCCACACCCGTTCCGTTCGAAACGGTTGTCTCAACACCTACTTTATCTTCATTTTTCGGCGATATTTCAGAGAGATACGAAGCCAACTCTGAAGAAGCTGTTCTGAGGTTTTGTTTTTCGATAAACTTTTGCAAGTCCTTCAAAAACTCTGCGGCGGTTTGATAGCGATATTGCGTTTCTTTTTGAAGCGCCTTCAACACAATCCCGCGCAAAATAGCGGGCCACTTTTGCAAAGCGCCCTTCGGGAGTCTTGCTTCCCGAACCTGTTCCAAAGTTGCCAAATCATTTACTCCATCAAAGAGGCGTTTCCCCTCCAACAATTCATAGAAAACAATTCCCAGCGCATATAAATCGGTCCGGCAATCGATGGTTTCTCCGCGCGCCTGTTCCGGAGACATGTAAGTATATTTCCCCTTCACCTGCGCTTGCGTGGTTTCCTGAGAACGGTGATTCCCCTTGGCAATTCCAAAATCGGTCAGTTTCACCTGCCCTTCATAAGAGAGAAGGATATTTTGGGGCGAAACGTCGCGGTGGACCAGATGGATTTTATGGTGGGCATAGTCGAGCGCTTTCAAAACCTCTAAAATAATAAAAAGGGTGATAGAAAGAGGACATTCCCTTTCGGTTTCGACACCCTTCAAAAAAAACCGGCGAAGGTCGATGCCATCCACCCATTCCATCGAGATATAAAAAGTTTTTTCGTCACGTCCCAAATCAAAAATCTGGACGATGTTGGGATGATTGAGATGAACCAATGCTTTGGCTTCATCAATCAACATGTTGATAAAATTGGGATTGTCCGACCAGATTGGAAGCAGACGTTTGATCGCCACCTCTTTGGTGAAACCACTCTCCCCCACAAATTTTCCTTTGAAAATTTCGGCCATTCCCCCCTGCGCAATTTTTTGGGTCATCACGTAACGGCCAAAGGAGTAAGGAAGTCGCATCCCCCACTTTCTTGCAAGATTCATTCCCATTCAGAAACTATTTTTTGTGCAACCAGCGCATATCTTGTCCCCCAAAAAACAAACTGTACCAAATCTCACACAAATCCTTGGTGGACAGGGGTTCCCCTCTGCTATACTCAACGCATATGGTGGCGATTTTCGAATTCAATCGGAAGAGGTGTTTTAGTCTGGAAGAGGCGCGTGAATTGCTTCCTCTTGTCAAGCGCATCACAGACGAGGCGGTGTTGCAAGTGGAGCGACTCAAAAATCATATTGAGGAGATCGATCCCGCCCCTTCGCAACGTTCCTATTACGAACAAGAACTCGAGACCATTGTTGAAAAGTGGACGCAAAAAATAACAAAACTCGGTTGCGAACCGAAAGGTCCGTGGCTTGTTAATTTTGACAACGGCGAGGGTTATTACTGCTGGAACCATTCCGAAGACGACGTCGAATTTTTCAACGCCTACAACATGGAAACAGGTGCACCGAGATAGTGCATCGATCTTATTGTGCTCCCTACGGGATTCGAACCCGTGTTACCGCCGTGAGAGGGCAGCGTCCTAGGCCTCTAGACGAAGGGAGCGTAAGCTGATACAGCAGTAAACAAGAAACAAAGAGGGTGCAATAGAAAAAAATGAATAAACCCTTTCATTCCGTCATCCGGCGACATGCCCACATGATTTTTGATATGGAGCGAAGTCTTTCGCTTTTGCGCGCCATCACAAAAAAAGTGAAACCGGGCGATGTCGTGGTGGACGTTGGTTGCGGTCTTGGCCTGCTCAGCTTTGCCGCATGCCATAAAGGCGCCAAAAGAGTTTATGCGATGGATGTAGATGGAGAAGCGCTGGAGTTCGCACAATGGCAAGCGGAGCAACTTGGTATGAAAAATAAAATTTGTTTTCTGGAAGACCATTCTTTCAATGTGGAACTTGTTGAAAAAGCGGATGTCTTGATTCAGGAAACGGTGGGACCGCTTGCTTTCGATGAAAATTTTATTCCGACATTGGAAGATGTAAAAAAACGTTTTTTAAAACCGAATGGAAAAATTATTCCGGAAGAGATTTCTCTTTATGGCGCACCCGTTGACCGTAAAAAAAATCTGCTGAAAAAATCCTCGCCACTTTTTAAAATTAAAACCAAAAACCCGCTTCAGAAATATGTGAAAGGGATTCACATTAAAAAAAGGTGGTCTCTTTCACGCGGCGCCGGACATTTTGCAGGAGTACTCGCTTGGCCTTATGTGGTATGGACTAAAGGATGCATCACCGACTGCGCACCTGACAAAAAACCCACTCATTGGGGACAAACTTTTTTGGCAGTCTCCAAAAACCAGAAAGGTGCGGCTACATTCTGGTTAAACATTGTTCCCCACCCGGAAGATCCCCTACATTATAGTGAAATAGAATGGAAAATCTAAAATGCGCTTTACTTGATCCCTCATCTGAAATAGCGTTCGAAACGCTGAAGGAACCGGTTTGAAAATGAATATTTTTTTGAACCAAATTCGAAGGTCTGCAAAAAAGAAGGCCATTCTGTCTGCTACCGGTTTGTTTTATGTGGGTTATCTCGGAGTCGCTTTTTTTTGTCATTGTCTTGATACAACCGCCCATCATGGCAAGTGTCATCAGGCGCATACCAAACTAGCAAGTCAACATGCGCAGGACCCTCATCATCCATCCCACAACACATCACCAACGCCTCATTTCTGTGATTGCGTTAAAATGGAAAGCGTTATTCTGGCTTCATCCGCCACACCGGCGCCTGTGAAATATGCTTACGTCGTATCACTTACCGGCAGGGCCTTTTCCACAACGACATTTCTTGCATCTCCACCACATCTTTTCATCAACTCCAACTATCACGGTCCCCCAAAGTCAGTCCCGATCTATATTCAAAATCAAGTTTTCCTGATTTGAGAATCTCCTCTTTTTGAAGGGGTAGTTGTATTTTTTTTAGCACCATACTCAAAATAGGGAGATAATTTATGGATTGGTCGCTTCTAGGTTTTCGGGGTCTTAGTCAGTTTTTTAATGTTCATCCCGTTTTTGTTCATTTCCCCATCGCCCTTTTTCCGACAGCATTGTTCTTCTACATAGTCGGAATCTCTCGGAGGAGAAATGACTTTCTGTTAGCGGGACGGATATGTCTGGTGTTAGGACTCGTCAGCACTCTGATCACGGTCTTTACCGGTTACTGGGCAGAGACAAGTTTTCCGCATGGTGAAACCGTCCATCGAATGATGAAAACCCATCAAACAATCGGATTCACCATCCTTGGGCTGGGAGGCTTGCTGACGATCTGGAGTTTCCTGAAACGCGAAGGGATTCCAAAGGCATCAAAACTTTTTCTTTTTCTGTTGGGATTTGTAGTTTTGTTGATTTTGCAAAATGCCGATCTGGGCATGCGAATGGTCTTCATCGAAGGAGCCGCCGTAAAAGCCGTTTCTAATAATGGAGAAGCTGAAGGAGAAAATTCCGGTCATCATCATGGGGATGAAAACCCGAATTCACATAATCATAAGGAGAACTAATTATGAAAACGAATAAAAAATGGATGGTTTGTTTCATCATAGCCCTTTTTATTTCAGGCAGTCACCCTGCACGGGCCACCAGTGAGCAAGGCGAACGTAAGGTGGAGGCTCCAACGGCTTTGCCGTTGGAGGGGGCGACGCGAGCCCCCATGATAGATACTGCAATGGATCCGGTTGCATTGATCCGTCAACACCTGCAACTCGACTCCCGCATTCATGCAACAGACGTTCAAATCAACAGGAAAGATGATTCCCTTATTTTGTTCGGCTCCGTCATGAACCTTGCAGAGAAGCAACTCTTGGAAGAAATCATTGAAAGGACATGGGGTAAAAACTATTCGACCAAGGAGTTAAAGGTCAACCCCTCCTCTGTTCCCGACTACGAGATCCAACGGAACATCGCGACAGCGATCCCCGCTCATTGCCAGATTGAAATCCGTGATCTTGGCATTGAAGTTCGGGACGGAAACGTCACGCTCAAAGGAACAACCAACGCTTTGCATCACCGAATCATGGCGGCTTATGTAGCGGCGAATACGAAAGGCGTCAAAAGCGTTACGAATAATATCCACGTCATTGGGAAAAGGGCGTCGGATCAGCTTCTTGCGGAAAATATCCGTTCCTTGCTGGATTCCTATCTGAAAGACAGTGATATTCAACTGCGCGTCGCGGTCAATAACGGCAAGGTGACATTGGGTGGTGAGGTTTCCAGCTACGATCAGACACGTTACATCCGGCAGACGGCGGAAAATGTGCCGGGTGTTGTTTCGGTAGAAGATAAAATGACAAGAAAAACGGAGATACGAGTGGGTCTGGGGAAATACTGATTCTTCCACACCATGAGTTACGTAATGGGAGTGGTGGGGAATGGTGCAAGTAACTGTAAACCATTTTCCACCACTTGCTGTTAAAAAACCCCTTGAGCTGGTTTGTGAAATCAACTATACGCACCTCCGCGTGACGCATGGAACATATTTCATAAATTGTTTACGAAAGTTGTCATTCTGAGCGAAGCGAAGAATCCAATTATTTACCAATTAGATCCTTCACGGAGTTTACACTGAGCGAAGCGAATGTGTTCAGGATGACACCCACTTATTAGATACACTCTAAGCAAGCATAAGGAGAACACATGAAAGCTGGCGATTTAAGACCCGGAATGGTTGTCATTATGGATGGCGAATTGTGCCGTTGCATGGAATCGGTCCACAGAACACCGGGAAACCTCAGGGCATTTTTTCAATCAAAGTTGATGCGACTCAAAGATGGCATTCAAAAGGAATATCGTTTTTCCGCCACGGATGACATTGAAAAAGCCAACCTCACCACCCACGAAATGCAATTCCTTTACAAAGAGCAGGAACAATATCATTTCATGAATACTGAAAATTACGAACAGATCACGATGACCATCGGCCAACTTAGAAATGCCGGACATTATCTGCTTCCCAATTCCATCATCAAAATTACTTTCTATGAAGAAAACCCGGTCGGGGTTGATCTTCCTTCTTCTCTGGAATTTAAAGTGATTGAAGCCGAGCCCGGCATGCGCACCGCCACTGCCAGCGCCTCCTATAAAAACGCCGTGATTGAAACGGGGCACACCATCAAAGTGCCGCAGTTTGTGGAAGTGGGCGACATCATCAAAATCAATCCCAACACCGATGCCTATTTGGAACGCGGCAAAGGCAAATAAAAATGCCGCAGGTTCATCTTTTTATTTCCGGAGGGGTTCAGGGTGTTTTTTTTCGGATGCACACGCATAAAAAAGCAATCGCATTAAAATTAACGGGTTGGGTGCGCAATCTTCCCGACGGCCGTGTGGAAACATTTGCCGAAGGTTCGCAGGAAAAACTTGATGAGTTTATAGAGTGGTGTCACAAAGGTCCTCCCGCCGCGCACGTTGAAAAAGTCGATGCAGAATGGAGTGAAAAAGAAAATCGCTTCGGGGACTTTCGTATTACAGACTAGACATTTTCAAAAATATTGATATCGAAATCATATCTTTTAAAGGGGGTTTCATGAAAAAAACAGGTGTTTTATTTTTTCTTTCTCTTTGCTTGATGATTTCCGGTTGCAATTCGTCATCAGGCAAAACAGTTGTTGAAATCAACGGCAAGAAAATCACAGAGGGTGATCTTGCATTTCTCTCAACCCTCAATCCCAATATCGCCACCCAACTTGCCACCCCCTTTGGAAAAAAACAGATACTCGACAATCTGGTGGAACAGGAACTCCTTTATCAAGCCGCCAAAAAAGAAGGTTTGGATCGCAAACAAGATGTTAAAAACAAAATTGATCTCTACGGAAAAGTGATTCTGGCGCAGGCTTTTGTGGAAGACAGTTCCCTTAAAGAGGCCAAAAAATATTACGACGCAAACAAAGGGGAATTTGAGAGACTCAAACTCTCCCAGATCATGGTTCGCTATGCCACACCGGAAGAAATGAAAGCGGCCCGCAAAATCAAGAATCTCAATGTCGCGAAGCACTCGGAACCGGATGCTTTGAAAATCGCCAATGAAATTTATGACAAACTCAAAGGCGGGGAGGATTTCGCCAAACTTGCAAAAGAGACTTCAGAAGATCCCATGACAAAAGATCAGGGAGGCGATTTGGGTTATGTTTCCAAAAGCGATCCTAAGCTGACTCGCCGCGGATTTGAACCACTCATCGAAAAAGCCTACACCATGAAGGTGGGAGAAATTGCCGGCCCCATCAAAACAACCAGCGGTTACAGTATCATTACCGTTACCGCCCCCGCAGAACAGGCGCCGTTTGAAGAAGTCAAAAATCAGGTGCTCTTCAAAACACGCGGCGACGCGCGGACAAAATTGTTGACGGAGCTCAAAGAGAAAAACAAGGTTGTGTACGCGAAAGAATTTGAATCACTCGAAGCGCCGCAACAGCCCGTACCCGCAAAACCGGCGAATTGAGGACTCCGTTTTAGGGAGGGCCGAGGCGGAATTCGACTTTGTCGCCAAGGTTCAGCTTTAGATTGGCGGCGGTTCCCGCTTTGACTTCCAGCACATACCGATATTTTTGATGCGGCGTTAAAATATCCGTGGAATTAGGAACCGCATTGGGAATGATATCGACAATCTTGTTATTTCTATCGATAAAAATAATATCAAGTGCAAGCGGCGTATCTTTCATCCAGAAGGGATCTTGCACCTCTTCATCAAACACAAACCACATCCCATGTTTGTCGGCCAAATTTTCACGGCCCATCAAACCATGGCTTTTTTCTTCAGGCGTCTTGGCGACTTCAACAGTGAAAGTGACAGGAGATGCATCTCTTGGAGTTAACACAACATTCCCAACGCTAATACTGGCCGCTTCACCGGGGGCCGGAACTGCTTGTCCCGCCGCTTGTTGTTGCAAAGGAACGGGAGAAGCTTCTTCAGTCTGCACCTCTTTATTACGTTCACAACCGAGAGTGAACCCAATCAAACCGATTATAACAAGTGCAAAACAAAATGTCTGTTTTTGCGTATGCAAGCTTGTCATCCCTGCGAAGGCAGGGATCCAGTCTTTTTCAGCTTTTCTGGATTCCCGCCGGAGTTTACCCCGTACCGCGATACGGGGCGGGAATGACAAAAAGAAACCGGACATTTTGTTTTGCGCTTGCCATACCAACAAAGAAAATAATTTCATGGTGACTCCTTTTTAAATAATCTCGGCCATTGTTTTGCCAATTGTTGCGGGGCTTCTGGAAACGGCGATGCCGCATTTTTCCAATTTGGCAATTTTTTCTTTGGCAGTTCCCTTTCCTCCCGAAATAATGGCGCCCGCGTGTCCCATTCTTTTTCCTTCGGGAGCTGTTTGCCCCGCGATAAAAGAAACCACGCGTTTTTTGACATTGGATTGAATAAATTCCGCCGCCTCTTCTTCCTGTGATCCGCCAATTTCGCCGATCATCACAATGGCTTCGGTTTGCGGATCTTTTTCAAAAGCATCGAGGCAATCAATAAACGAAGTGCCGATGATCGGATCTCCGCCAATTCCCACACAGGTGCTCTGCCCCAACCCCGCTTTTGTGAGTTGATCCACAGCTTCGTAAGTTAATGTGCCGGAGCGTGAGACAACACCGATTTTTCCGGGCTTGTGAATGCGCCCGGGCATGATTCCTATTTTGCATTCGCCCGGAGTGATAATGCCCGGACAGTTGGGACCAATCAGGCGGATTTTATTTGCGCGTAAAACCTGTTTGACCGGAATCATATCCAAAACCGGAATGCCTTCGGTGATGCAAACGATAAAAGTGATGCCAGCATCGGCCGCTTCGTAAACGGCATCGGCGGCAAAAGCGGCGGGAACAAAAATGAGACTCGCGTTGGCTCCGGTTTTTTGCACGGTTTGAGAAACGGTATCAAAAATGGGAATCCCTTCAAAATTTTGTCCACCCTTGCCCGGCGTTACACCCGCGACAACTTGCGTTCCATATTCCTTGCACCCTCTAGCATGCGTGGAACCCGCTTGTCCGGTGATTCCCTGCACAACAACCTTTGTATTTTTATTCACCCAAATACTCATATTGATTCTTTGGCGCAGGCAACCACTTTCTGTGCCGCTTTGGTCATATCGTCTTCACTGATGATATTAAGCCCGGAGGCCACCAAAATTTTCTTTCCCTCTTCCACATTTGTTCCCAAAAGCCGAACGACCAGCGGCACAGTCACATCGAGTTCCTTTGCCGCGGCCACAATGCCCTCTGCCAACAGATCACATTTCAAAATACCGCCAAAAATATTGACGAAGATCACTTTTATTTTTTCGTGACGCAAAAGAATTCTGAAAGCTTCCGTCACCGTTTCCTGCGAAGCAGAACCGCCCACATCCAAAAAATTGCACGGCGCACCACCAGCCAGTTTGATAATGTCCATCGTCGCCATCGCAAGTCCCGCGCCATTCACCAGACAACCAATGTTTCCCGACAGGCTGATGTAGTTAAGGTCGTGTACTGAAGCTTCGAGTTCGTCTTTGTCTTCTTCATTGGGATCGAGAAGTTCCGCGATATCGGGATGACGGAAAAGGGCGTTGTCATCAAAATTAACTTTGGCGTCGAGCGCCAGCACATCGCCTTGTTTAGTGAGAACGAGCGGATTGATTTCGGCCATGGATGCATCGGTGGCCATAAAAAAGCGGTAGAGATTCATCGCGAAAGAAGCAAATTTTTTGACGGTGTTATTATCGAGACCCAGTTGAAATCCAAGTTTTCTTGCCTGAAAAGGCTCCAAACCGGTGGTGGGATTGATCCATGTTTTAAAAATTTTTTCCGGCGAACGGTTGGCCACTTCTTCAATTTCCACTCCTCCTTCGGGAGAAGCCATCAACACGAGTTCAGAGCAGGCACGATCCAACACCAATCCCAAATAAAATTCTTTGGCGATGTCGGTTGCTTTTTCGATCCAAACTTTTTTAACTAATTTTCCTTCAGAACCTGTTTGAGGAGTCACCAGCGTCATTCCCAAAATTTGACCGGCAAAAGTTTTTGTTTCTTCGGGCGTCTTGGCTAACTTGATTCCACCACCTTTCCCTCGGCCGCCTGCATGAATCTGCGCCTTCACGACGATAGGAAAACCGATATTTTTTGCGCCAGCAACGGCTTCATCCCCATTTAAAGCCAACACACCCTGAGGCACCGCCACACCAAATTTTTTGAGCAATTCTTTCGCCTGATATTCGTGGATTTTCATAAACGCGGCCTGCCTAACACCATCCACCCCACTTGACAAGTCCCGAATCTGGGCATGGAAAAATCAAACTTTTAAAAATATATAACATACCATAATAACTAACTATTTTTAGTTACTTGACTTGAGTAAGTCGTTATAGTAATATCTATGTGTAATATTAAATACTTATATTATGAATAATAAAGAAAAACTTCTCCAAAAACTTTCCCTTTTTGGTGTGTTATCGAGAGATCAGGTTAAAAATGATCTTAAAACATTGGCCTCCTTGGCGCGGTTAAAATTTCTCAAAAAAGTTTATAAAAAAGGGCGTGTGTTTTATGAACTGACCGAAAAAGCACTTCCCGCTCTCGATTGCTTGCGGAAAAAACTTCTGGAAGAGGCAAAACTCAAAAGTCATCTCAACCCAAGGCGGCGCTCCTTCTATAAAACTCTTTTGGAAGATGTGAGATTTCTCGACACTTCAAAAGAAGAAGCTTCCCATTTTCAATTTCTGGGAGATTGGAGACTAAATCAGGAACCTGTTTTGTCGCAGTTGCAACTGGCACAATTCCGGTTCTATCAGGAAAAAAATCTGACATGAAAACAAAATCCACCGCAGAAGATTTGATTAAATTAAAACTGGAGCGTTTTCGAAAACAGGACCCGGACGATATTTACTCCATCATCGACAAAACAAAACTGGGTTACGAAAATTTCAAAAATCTGGTTCTGGAAATGCTCCCCTATTATATCGGCAATCCCCGCGGCGTTTTGCTCAGCGCCTCAGAAATTGTGGAAAGAAAATATCCCTCCCATTTGGAAGATTTCAAAAAACAACTCAAAATATAATGGCCCAGAAAATATTTCGCGAAAGCATTCCGAAAATACCGTCAAAAATCCGACAGGTGTATGGGGAAGGTGTCGGACACCTGAGCGGGCACTAAAAAAAATCTGCCACGCACACGCAACAAATTTTGAGTTCTGCCGATGACAGTGGTAGAGGAACATTTATGGGACTTTCAGCTGTTTTTTTGGCTCCCTCCGCGCAAGGCGCGGCGGATATTCTTCTTGAAACAGGATTGACCTCGGCGGACAGGGGTGTCGTCAGCAGTTATCTGCTGGCTCTTTCTGTTTTTACTCCTGCATCACCTGTTGATGAAGTCACCTCGTTACTTCAAACTCTTCGGGGCGGAAGATTGGATGCAGTCGTCACCCGCCAACTCGCCCAATACATCGCGCAAATACCTCCCGAAACTTGGGCCCGATTTCAAATGGCAAGAGGAAGAACAACCTCAGCGGTCCAATCTCAATCTCAACGCTTCGCCGATGCCGCTACTGTGGCCGGTATTTTTGCGCATCACCTTGCACCCCATCCCGTACAACGCCTCACCTCCGATGGGCGTGTAGTTGTGGTCATGGAAGCCTCCGGAGTTGGAGAGCGTGCACGCCCTCAAGGTTCACGAACAGGGATGGAGGAAACGGACAGAGAAATTTCAGCTCCAAACAGATCAAGACCCGAAGCACCTCCCGCAGAGACGCTTTCCGCCGCCAAACCCACCGCCCAATCACTCAAAAGTTTTCCGGGTGAAAAGGGTTCCTACATCGTTGTTGGCAACATCGCTACCGCCGGTCAGGGAACAATTCTCCTCCTTGAAGATGGAGCGCACATAAAATATGCCGGCAAAATTCTGCGCGATCCCAGACAAGCTAAGCGACTTCGGGATGAAGCAAAAGCTCTTGGCAATATCGACAATGAACACGTCGTCCGCTTGCACGACATCGCGGAAATTCCCCACCCCTTCTGGGGAACCAAGGAGATGATCGTCATCACCGAATATGTGGACGGAAAAACCCTTGCGCAACTTGTTCAAGAGGGGCGCCGCTTTAGCGAAGCCCAGCTGTGGGAGATCACAAGACAGACCATGGACGGGCTCCAAGCCGCCCACGCCAAGGGTATTATCCACAGAGATATCAAACCCAGCAATTTGATGATCATCGAAAATGCAGACGGAACCTTCACGGTTAAAATCATTGATTTTGGATTCGCACGGTTTGAAGGAGAGGCAAGAGACCAGTCCAGTTACAGCGGCATCAAGGGAACTTTTGCCTACACCACGCCAGAGCACTATAAATCCGGGCTTGTTTTCAGCGATGCCACCGATCTTTACGGACTGGGATTAGTTCTTATCGACTTGATTCGCGGAAAATTTAGGGACGTTCACTTTCAATATGATTCCCCACTGAAAACCATCGCAGAACTTCGTGCGACAAGCGAAAGATATTTGAGCCGTGAATTTTTGGACAACCTTGCCATGCTGGTGGATAAAAAACCGGAGGTGCGGCGCCAAGCCAAAGCAAGACCTACGAATCCTCCCGCCACTCTTCCAGCAGAAGTTGCGCCTGCGCAAGCCGTTGCTACTGCCGTCGCCATTGCCGCCGCGAATGCTTCGGAAATAATGACCATGGGAGCGCATCAATATTTGCAAAGACTACATGATACAGAAGGGGATCGAAGGAGCGCAAAGGATTTTGTAAGCCAGGAACTCTGGCAGGAAGCTACTGTGATTGGAGGGCTTTTAGCAACAGTTGATACATTGGCATTGTATTTTGAAAAGTTTCCACCCACGTGGGGTTTTATTTTGGCTGGTGCGGGTGCACTACTGGCTGGCCTTGGACTGTGGAAACAACGGCAACTGCGCCACTTGAAACCTTATGTTGAGATCGGCTCTCTTGCTCTTTACAGAGCTGGAAAAATCACGGGCGCCACACTTAAAGAATATCAGCGAGGCGCAGTTCCTCTGCACCCTGTTGATACGGCAGAGGATTTAAAACGAGCACACGGTGGTGCCTACATCTTTTTAAATAATGTTGTTGTGGATAATGTTGTCGTGAAAGAATCTCGGGGGATTGTAAGCCAACCAATTGGTGAATTCAAGACACCTCCACCTACAATAACAACTTTTGATCTCAGTTTTACGATCCATCTTCCATGGGGAGATATGATTCAGAAGTCTCTTCATATGGATGAGGGTCTTCACAAGGAAGACGTTGAGAGGGCCAAAAGATTTGTCAAATTATTTCAGGAAGGTCCCGTCTCTCTCGTCGGCATCGTTCAGGACGATGGCAACTTCAAAGTTGTTCATGTAGAAAAATCTCATTAGAGAGTGTTAAAGAATACACTTTTTGTCATCCTGAGCGGAGCGAAGGATCCACTTTGTTGTCAAGCAGATCCTTCACGGAGTTTACACTGAGCGAAGCGAATGTGTTCAGAATGACACAATGAAAAATACATATTTTTCAACAGTCTCATAATTGAAACCTCATCTTGGGAATTTCTCATGGACAAATTTATTTCAAGTAGTAGAAGGTCCGCGTCCAAATGATTCGATATCTTACTTCCAGCATTGGACGGAAACAATTAACGGGCATGGCCGGCCTTGGGCTGGCTCTCTTTGTCCTCACCCACATGGCGGGAAATTTCCTGATTTTCGTAGGCCCTGAAGCCTACAACACCTACAGCCACAATCTCATCAGCAGTCATCTCATTTATATTATCGAGGCGGGTCTTGTAACTATTTTTGGCCTTCACTTTTTGATGGGAATTATTCTTACAATTCGTAACCGGATGGCCAGACCCCAAGGCTACGCAAAAGCATCGAACCACGAGAAAAAAACTCCCATTCAATCCAGAACTATGATGTTTCAGGGAAGTATCCTCGCCGTTTTTGTGATCTATCATCTTATTACTTTCAAATTCGGGCCCGAATATACAGTTACCTACAACGGCGTTGAGATGCGCGACCTTTACCGGCTGACGCTGGAGATTTTTCATAATCGGACTTATGTAGGCCTGTATGTTTTTTGCCTGCTGGTTTTGGGTGTTCACTTGAGTCACGGTTTTGCCTCCGGGTTTCAGTCGCTGGGACTCAAAGACGACAAATGGAGTCCGGTGCTTGAAAAATTTGGTATTTTCTACGCGGTAGTGGTGACGGCCGGTTTTATTTCACAACCGCTTTACGTTTTCTTTAAAAATGGTTGAACTCAATGCACATATTCCGGGCGGACCTCTCGAAGAAAAATGGGATCTGCATAAATTTCAGATGAAGCTCGTGAACCCGTCCAACAAAAGAAAGTACCGTGTGATTGTTGTTGGAACGGGCTTGGCGGGCGCTTCTGCTTCCGCTTCTCTTGCCGAACTCGGTTATAATGTTACCACGCTGTGCATTCATGAAAGTCCGCGCAGGGCGCATTCGGTTGCCGCGCAGGGAGGAATCAACGCCGCCAAAAATTATCAGAATGACGGCGATTCTGTTTTGCGGCTTTTCTACGACACAATAAAAGGTGGAGATTTTCGCGCACGCGAGGCCAATGTTTACCGCCTCGCACAAATTTCGGGAAATATTATTGATCAGTGTGTCGCGCAAGGCGTTCCCTTTGCGCGCGAATATGGCGGACTGCTGGACAACCGCTCTTTTGGCGGCGCGCAAGTTTCGCGCACGTTCTACGCACGCGGGCAAACGGGCCAGCAGTTATTGCTTGGCGCTTACTCTGCGCTGATGCGACAAGTCTCGGCGGGCACGGTTGATCTCGTCACGCGTCGTGAAATGATGGATCTTGTTGTCATCAACGGCAAAGCGCGCGGCATTGTTGTACGCAATCTTCTAAACGGCGAATTGGAAACGTATGTCGGCGACGCCGTGATTTTGGCAACGGGCGGTTACGCGAATGTTTTTTATCTTTCCACCAACGCAAAAATGTCGAATGCCACCGCCATCTGGCGCGCCTACAAGCGCGGCGCTCATTTCGCTAATCCGTGCTACACGCAAATCCACCCCACCTGCATTCCGCAAGCGAGCGAAGGGCAATCAAAATTAACGCTGATGTCCGAGTCACTCCGAAATGACGGACGCGTATGGGTGCCAAAACAAGCGGGCGACAAACGCAATCCGAAACAAATTCCCGAAGAGGAACGCGATTACTATCTCGAAAGAATTTATCCAAGTTACGGAAACCTTGCTCCGCGCGACATCTCCTCCCGCCAAGCCAAGTTCCGCGCGGATGAAGGACGCGGTGTGGGTCCCACCGGCCGCGCAGTTTATCTGGATTTTGCCGATTCCATCAAACGTTTGGGGAAAACAGCGATCAACGAAAAATACGGAAATCTCTTCGACATGTATCGCGAGATCACCAGCGAAAATCCAAACGAAGTGCCGATGCGCATCTACCCTGCCCCGCACTATGCCATGGGCGGTTTGTGGGTCGATTATAATTTGATGAGCACCATCCCGGGACTTTTTGTTTTGGGCGAAGCCAATTTTTCAGACCACGGCGCAAACCGGCTTGGCGCTTCCGCCTTGATGCAGGGGCTAGGAGATGGCTATTTCATCATCCCTTACACCATCAGCAACTATCTAGCTTCTTCCTCTCTTGAAAAAGTGAGTGGTGATAATGACGCTTTCAAAAATGCAAAAGCCGGTGTGAAAAAAGAAATCGAAACGCTGTTGCAAAGCAAGGGACCAAAAACAGTGGATGAAGTGCATCGCGAATTGGGACATTTGCTTTGGGAGAAATGCGGCATGTCGCGCACCGAAAAGAGTTTGAAAGAAGCGATGGAAAAAATTGCGGTGCTCCGGCAGGAATATCCGAAAAATATCCGAATTCCCTCCGACACAAGCAACATCAATATGGAACTGGAAAAAGCAGGACGCCTGACCGACTTTTTGGAACTTGGGGATTTGCTGTGCAGGGACGCCCTGCATCGCAAGGAATCGTGCGGCGGACATTTCCGGGAAGAATATCAGACAGCGGACAATGAAGCCCTCCGCAACGATGCCGAATTCAGTTATGTAGCGGCATGGGAATATGCGGGGTCAGACAAAGAGCCCATTTTGAATAAAGAACCTCTGGTGTTTGAAAAAGTGAAACAAAGCGCGCGGAGTTATAAGTGAATTTTAATTTAAAAATTTGGCGTCAAAAAAATTCCAGAGAGAAAGGCAAGTTGGTCGACTACAAACTTGAAGGAATTTCGCCTGATCTTTCCTTGTTGGAAATGCTCGATGTGCTCAACGAAAAACTCGTGAAGGAAGAAAAAGACCCCGTGGCTTTTGATCACGATTGCAGAGAAGGAATTTGCGGCTCCTGCTCCATGGTCGTCAACGGCAATCCCCACGGACCTTTGCCGGGAACCGCCACCTGCCAAATTTACATGCGGCATTTCAAAGACGGTGATTGCATTGTGATTGAGCCTTTTCGCGCCCGCGCTTTTCCGTTGATTAAGGATCTCTCTGTGGACCGCACTGCTTTGGACCGCATTATCAAAGCGGGTGGATTTGTTTCGACCAACACCGGTTGCGCGCAAGACGCCAACAATATTCTGATATCGAAGAAAAATTCCGACAAAGCTTTTTTGGCGGCCACCTGCGTTGGTTGCGGCGCCTGCGTGGCAGTCTGCAAAAATGCCTCGGCCATGCTTTTTGTGGCGGCCAAAGTGAGCCATCTGGATTTATTGCCGCAGGGAGAAGTGGAAACTGAAATCCGCGTGCAAAAAATGGTGGATCAAATGGATAAAGAAGGATTCGGCGCCTGCACCAACACGGGTGCCTGCGCCAAGGCCTGTCCCAAAGGAATTAGTCTGGAAACCATCGCGCGGCTAAACAGAAAATATCTCAAAGCCGCACTCAAAAAATAAAATGGAACAAAATTTTCAAAAAAAATTCGTGAATCTTTCGGTGGATGATCTTCTGCAACAGGCATTAAACCGTAAAGAGGGGACGCTTGCCTCCAACGGTGCTTTGGTTGTCACCACCGGAAAAAGAACGGGACGTTCTCCCAACGACCGCTTTTTTGTTCCGAGTCCCGCCATCCACGACAAAATTGAGTGGGGTGCGGGCAATCTATCGTTTGATCCGGAAAAATTTGATCCTCTTTTGAAAAAAGTTTTGAATCATCTGCAGAAAAAAGAGGTTTTTATTCACGAAGGTTATGCCTGCGCTGATCCGGAACAACGTTTCACCATCCGCGTTGTGGCGGAACTTGCGTGGCACGCTCTTTTTGCCAATCATCTGTTTTTGCGTTTTGCGCCCAATGAAAAACTTCGGGGCGAGCCCAACATGACGATTATTGCCGCGCCCCTCTTTCTGGCCGATCCAAAAACAGACGGCACCAACTCCGAAACTTTCGTCATCCTTAACTTTGAAAAGAACATTATTTTAATTGGCGGAACGCAATACGCCGGTGAAATTAAAAAATCAATCTTCACAACCCTGAATTATTTATTGCCCGAAAAAGAAATTTTGACGATGCACTGTTCCGCTAATGTCGGAGAAAAAGAAGATGTCGCCCTTTTCTTCGGCCTCTCCGGCACAGGAAAGACAACGCTTTCCGCGGACCCGCACCGCCGTTTGATTGGCGATGATGAACACGCATGGAACAATCATGGCGTCTTTAATCTGGAAGGGGGCTGTTACGCCAAGTGCATTAATCTTTCGCATAAATATGAGCCGCAGATTTGGGGAGCCATCAAAAAAGGAACCGTCGTAGAGAACGTGGTTCTCAATCCGGCGACAAAGAAAATTGATTACACCGATGCCGGCATCACCGAAAATACCCGTGCCGCGTATCCGCTTGATTACATCGACAACGCAAAAATCCCCAGCGTGGGCGGCCATCCCAATGTCATTTTCTTTTTAACGGCCGACGCCTTTGGTGTATTGCCACCCGTTTCCCGGCTGGCACCCGAAGAAGCGATGTATCATTTCCTTTCCGGCTACACCGCAAAGCTCGCCGGCACGGAAGCTGGCGTGAAAGACCCGCAGGCAACTTTCAGCAGTTGCTTTGGAGCCCCATTTTTGCCGAGGCCCGCAACTTTTTATGCTGAAATGTTTGGAAAAAAATTAAAGAAACATCAAGTTCCGGTTTATCTCATCAACACAGGCTGGATTGGCGGACCGGTTGGTGTGGGAGAAAGAATCAGCCTTCCTCACACACGCGCAATCATCAATGCCTGCTTAAATGGGTCTCTCTCAAAAACAAATTTCACACCGGTGCCACAATTTCATCTGAGTATTCCGTCAGAATGTCCCAACGTTCCCGGCAATATTCTCAACCCCTCCAATGCGTGGAAAGATAAACAGGCCTACGCCGTGCAGGCCACAAAACTTGCTGACCTGTTCACAAAAAATTTCAAACGGTTCCAGTAATCACAAGATGCAAATCGGCCGCGGGAGCGGAGTGGGTTAACGCTCCAACAGAGATGAAATCAACACCAGTTGCGGCGTATTCGGCGACGTTGAAAAGATTGATTCCGCCCGAGGCTTCAAACTTTACTTTCCCTTTGCCAATCTGGACCGCTTCTTTCGCAAGTTTGGTGTCAAAATTATCCAACAAAATAATATCCACGGGGTATTTCAGGGCTATTTTCAGTTCCTCAAGATTGCGCACTTCTACCTCCACCAGTATGCTGGATTTTTTGTGGCTCAAAACTTTTTCAACCGCCTTTGAAATACCGCCTGCAATATCGATGTGATTATTTTTGATGAGATAACGATCGAAGAGTCCCAACCGGTGATTGTTCCCGCCGCCCATACGGACCGCATATTTTTCCAGCGCGCGCCAACCCGGAAGGGTTTTGCGCGTATCGAGAATTTTCACTTTTGTGTTACTTACCGCATCAACAAATTTGCGAGTCTGTGTCGCAATCCCACAAAGATGTTGCAGAAAATTGAGGGCCACCCTCTCCGCTTTCAAAAGAGAAGCCGCTTTTCCCCGAATTTTGACAATCGTTTCTCCCGCTTCAACCCATTCTCCATCTTTTGTTTGTGGATCCCATTTGCATTGAGGATCGATGCGAGTAAAAACTTTGTGGGCAATATCAAGACCGGCAAGCACGCACGTTTGCTTGGAGGACAGAACCGCAAGCGCCGGCAACTTAGGGTCCACAAGGGTATCCGTAGTGATATCCCCTTCTCCCAAATCTTCTTCAATCGCTTTGTCGATTAAGGTGCTTAGTTCCAATTTTGCCTCCGTCTATGGAAATACCGGAAAATGCATTTGTTGTCATCCCTGCGAAGGCAGGGATCCAGTCTTTCATTTCTGGTTCCCGATTTTCGTCGGGATGACGTCTAGATTCCCGTCTTCGCGGGAATGACAAGAAGAAACCAGACATTTTGTTTTGAGCTAACTATAACTGACCCAGTGCATTTTTTAATTTACCCAATTTTTCCTGATATTCTTGCAAACGTAATTGTTCTTTTGCCACCACTTCTTTTGGAGCGCGGGCCACAAAATTTTCATTCGCCAGTTTTCGTTGGAAAGAAACAATATCCTGCTCTGTTTTTCCTATTTCTTTTTGAATGCGTGAACGTTCCGCATGGATATCAAAAAGCTGTTGGAACGGAACATAAATTTCAACATCCCCCGCAACAGCTACAGCCGTCTTCTCGGGCACTTCACGAGCGCTGACGAATTTCAATTCGGAAATCTGAGCCAATTCTTTGATGGTGTTTTGATTCGTCATCAATATATCCTGTATTTTTTTTGATGCGACTTTAATAAAGGCCTCCATCTTTTGCTTCGGATTCACATTGTGTTCTCCGCGCAAATTGCGAATTGCCCCAATGACCTGTTGTAATAATTCAACCTCTTTTGCCTCTTTGGCATACGGAATTTTTTTGGAAGCCTTGGGATACTCAGCAACAACAATGGATATTTCTGACTTCTGACCTCTGACTTCTTTATATGTTGCCACAACTCTTCCGTGATAAAAGGCAGAAAGGGATGAGCCAGCCGCAAAATAGTTTCCAGAGTGCCTGCCAGCGTAGCTTGCGTTGTGGGTGAATTGGAAATATTTGATTTAATCATCTCCAAATACCAGTCGCAAAATTCGTTCCAGACAAAACGGTACAGAGTTTGTGCCGCATCACAGTAATGATAACCTTCCAATTCTTTATTGATCTTCCGGATCGTTTTATCGAGACGGTTCAAAATCCAGCGATCGGCCAGTGAAAGCTCTTTTACATTGGGTTTCTGGCCTTTGTAATTCTGCAGATTCATCAACGCAAAACGGGTGGCGTTCCAAAGTTTGTTACAAAAATGTTTTCCTGTTTCAAATTTCGATTCAGATAACCTGAGGTCCTGACCTTCCGTCGCCAGCAACATCAGTGAATAACGAAGCGCATCGGCACCGTATTTTTCAATGGCATTGAGCGGATCGACGCAGGTTTCCGGTCGGCTCTTTGACATCTTTTGTCCATTTTCATCCAAAACGGTTCCATTAATATAGACATGATGAAAGGGTTCCTTCTTCATGAACTCAAGTCCCATCATCACCATTCTCGCCACCCAGAAAAAAATAATACCACGGTCGGTGATTAAAACATTCGTGGGATAAAATTTTTCAAGCTCTTTGGTTTTTTTGGGCCAACCAAGTGTGGAAAAAGGCCAGAGGGCTGAACTAAACCACGTATCCAAAACATCTTTGTCTTGTTCCAATGAGGAACTACCGCACTTGGGACATTTCGTTGGCGTTTTAATCGCAACAATCGGCGGACATTTCTTTGCGCAATACCAAACCGGAATCCTGTGTCCCCACCAGATTTGTCGCGAGATGCACCAGTCGCGCACATCGTGAAGCCATGAGAGATAAAATTTCTCCCAGCGTTTCGGAAAAAATGAAACTTTTTTATTTTTAGTCACAGTAATTGCTTTTTTGGCCAGCGGTTTCATTTTCACAAACCATTGTTCCGAGAGCCACGGTTCAACAACGGTGTTGCAACGATAACAATGCCCGACTGCATGCAAATGTTCCTCAGTTTTTGTGAGGAGCCCCTGCTGTTCCAGAGAATGGGCCAACTGTTTGCGGCAAATTTCGCGTTTGAGTCCGCGATATTTCGCCGGCACATTGTTATTCATCGTCGCATCTTCGTTCATGATATTGATTTGCGGAAGATTGTGACGAAGCCCCATCTGAAAATCGTTTGGATCATGCGCCGGCGTCACCTTCACACAGCCGGTTCCGAATTTCGAATCGACAAAATTATCGGCGATGACCGGAATTTCACGCCCTGTTTCCGGCAACACCAATATCTTTCCAATCCATTTTTTATAACGCTTGTCTTTAGGATTCACCGCCACAGCAGAATCTCCCAGCATCGTTTCAGGACGCGTGGTTGCGACGACAAGATAGTTTTCTCTGACCTCTGACCTCTGACCTCTGACTTCTGACTCCTGACCTCTGACTTCTTTCATGTGATATCTTATGTACCAAAGATTTCCTTTGTGTTCTTCATGTTCCACTTCATCATCGGCAAGTGCCGTATGGCAACGCGAACACCAGTTCACAATATAATGTCCGCGATAGATCAATTTTTTATTGTACAACTGAACAAAACATTCACGCACCGCCCGCGAAAGCCCTTCATCCAGAGTAAAGCGGGCACGCTCCCAATCACAACTCGAACCGAGCGCATGAAGTTGTTTTAAAATCCGGTCGCCGTATTGCTCTTTCCATCCCCAAATTTTCTGAATCAACGCCTCGCGCCCCAAGTCGTGTCTTGTTTTCCCCTCTTTGGCGAGGATTTCCCGCTCCACCACATTTTGAGTGGCAATGCCGGCGTGATCGGTTCCGGGTAGCCAAAGTGTTTCAAAACCCGACATCCTTTTCCACCGGATCAAAATATCCTGAAGCGTATGATTGAGGGCATGCCCCATGTGAAGGGCGCCCGTAACGTTGGGCGGGGGAATAACAATGCAGTAAGGCGGTTTTTTCGAAGAAGTTTCAGCATGAAAAAAATTATTCTTGAGCCAGAAGTCATACCATTTCTTTTCGACTTCTTTCGGCTCATAAGCTTTCGCAAGTTCCTGTGACATGGCGAAAGAATCTAAACGAACACCCCCCTCACTGTCAATCTTCGCCATATATGCGTTTGTTTTGGCAGAGTGGGGTAGTCATTTCTGCGCCTTCCCTTCGCCTAGTCCTCCCGAAATTTTGGCAGATTCCGAGAATGAATTTAGAAGATTTCCTTCGTCATCTTCTAAATTCAGGAATCTGTCAAAATTTCACTCGTCATACGGCTACGGTCAAAACGGCGCTTTTACGAAATGACT
>JACRBV010000049.1 GCA_016213065.1 Deltaproteobacteria bacterium | reverse complement strand
TTTGCCACCGTTTCAGCAAGCCTTAATGTTTTTCGAAAATCTTCCTTAGCCACTGTAAAAGCCCAAAGACATGTCCAATCACCGCCAAAGTTTACCACAAGCATGTCGACATTGATACCGGCTTCGGCCAGAGGGGAAAAAAACTTCGCCAAAACCCCTCCTCCGAAAGGAGCTTCTCCAGATGGAATATGTCGAATCGCAATTTTGGATTCCTGTTTGTTCAACGTGATACCCGCCACGAGAATTTTCTCCAGCGATTCATCTTCGCCCACAACCTCCGTGCCCTGAGTGTCATTAAAGGAAGATCGGACGACCAATGGAACACGGTGGCGCGCCGCCAACTCCACAGAGCGTGTTTGCAAAACTTTTGCCCCGCTATCGGCCATCTCCAACATTTCTTCATACGAAATTTTTTTGAGTAGTTTGGGATCGGGAACTATTTTTGGATCCGCCGTATAGATTCCATCCACGTCGGTATAAATTTCGCAAAGATCGGCTTTCAAAGCGGCGGCAATCGCCACAGCGGAAGTGTCGGAACCGCCCCGGCCGAGAGTTGTTGTTTCTCCCTCTTCGGTAATTCCCTGAAAGCCTGCAATGAGGACGATTTTATTTTGCGATAATTCTTTTTTGATTCTCTCGACGCCGATATTCAAAATGCGGGCTTTGCCATGTTCGACATCGGTAATGATCGGAATTTGCGAGGCAGTCAGTGAAATGCACGGAATTTGTTGTGATTTCAAATAGAGTGCAAGGAGAGCAATACTTTTTTGCTCACCCAAAGAAACGAGACTGTCACATTCACGAGGATCGGGATGTTCCGAAAACTCTCCGGCCAACTTCAAAAGAGAATCCGTTTCACCAGCCGGTGCGGAAAGAACAACAACAACCTGATGCCCTTCCCCGCACGTTTTTAACACGCGTTGACCAGCACTGCGAATGCGCTCCAGATTGGCAATAGAAGTTCCACCAAATTTTTGAACGATAAGCATTTTAACTAATTTCTCTTTTCTCTTCCCCGATAATTTTGAAATGCACCCACTGGGTTGTTTCGGGAAATAGTTCCTTAAAACGATCGGCCCACTCCACCACGGTGATACCATCTCCCTCAAAATATTCTTCAAGCCCCAATCCAAAAGCTTCTTCTTTGTTTTTCAAACGATAAAAATCAAAATGATACAAGGGAAGTCTTCCGCCCGGATATTCGTGGATCAAAACAAATGTTGGAGAGGAAACAGGAATTTTTTCTGAAATGTTTAGTCCCTCCGCCAACCCCTGAACAAAACTGGTTTTCCCACTTCCCAAATCACCCACCAATGCCAAAATGGAGCCGGGCGCTAAATCCACCGCCAACTTTTTTGCAAGTTTTTTGGTTTCTTCAACAGAGTTTGTTTCAAAAATTTTTGATTTTTGATTTGTCATTTTACAATTTGATTTTTGATTTTTGCATTATTAGTATCGCCTTGGGTAGATACCGCAAAACATCGGACGCAATCAACCCTTTTTCTCCCTGTTCTTTGACGGCCAAATCGCCCGCAAACCCATGTAAATAAACACCTGCAAGCGTTGCCAATTCCGCATCGGCCCCCTGTGCGACCAAACCACCGATAACGCCGGACAATACATCCCCCATGCCAGCGGTCGCCATACCGGGATTTCCGGTTGGGTTCACATAAAGATCTCCATTTTTGAGTGCAACCAACGAGCGGAATCCTTTTAAAAGAACACTGCACTGCCATAATTTTGCGGCATCCAGAGTCACCGCAATGCGGGTTTTTTGTACCTCTTGTGTTTGCCAACCCAAGAGCGTTGCCATCTCACCCGGATGTGGTGTCAAGACAGTGGAAGCGGGCCGTTTTTTTAAAAGGCTTGGGAGAGTGGAAATACCATAGAGTCCGTCGGCATCCAAAATTAGCGGACACGGAATTTGATTCACGATTTTTTGTACAAACTCAACCGTTTCGGGCGCGCGCCCAAGCCCCGGGCCTAAAACAACCGCGTCTTTTTTTTCGCATAACTTTAAAACAGTCTCGACAGACTTGAGGGTAAAAAAACCCTTTCCTTCATCAGGAATTTCCTGAACCATCACTTCGGAAAAATCAGATTCGAATTTTTCAAAAGCTTTGGAGGGCAAAGCATAGGTCACCAAACCCGCACCAACCCGCAAACAGGCTTGGGAGGACAAAAAACCGGCGCCGGGCATTCCCCGAGAGCCCGCGATGACCAACACATGTCCGAAATCTTTTTTGTGGCAATTTTTGGGACGCGGTTTCAAAATTTTTTCGAAATCGGAAGGTTCCAGCAAATGATAATTGAGAGCGGCAGAACGCACAGCGTCTTTTGGAATACCAATATCCACACAACTCACTTCTCCCGCAAATTCAAGACCGGGATAAAGGACAACTCCCAATTTTACAAATCCAAGACAAACCGTTTTATCCGCTTTCACCGCAACACCGAGAGGAATCCCTTTGTCGGCCGAAAGTCCCGAGGGAATATCAATCGACAAAACCTTCTTCCCGGAGTGATTGATCCATTCAATCGCGTCGTGCATCCACCCGCGCACTTCACCCTTGATGCCGGTCCCCAGCAATCCATCCACAATCCAGCATACCTTTTTAAATTTTTCTTTTTGGTTTTTTAAATCTTCTTCGTTACGGACAACAATTGTTTGAAATCCTTTTTGGGAAAGAATGTCACCAGCCACCAACCCATCGCCGCCATTATTTCCCTTGCCGACAAAAAAAACGAGGTGGTCTGCTTTGGAGTTTATATTTTTTTCCAGCGTTGCGGCAATCTGGACACCGGCTTTTTGCATCAGGGTTTGGATGGAAACACCTGCGTCTTCACTAAACCGGTCAAGGGCTTGACTCTGTTGGGATGTAACTAGAAGCACTTTTTTAGGTTAAAAAGCAGTCAGCTATCAGCAATCAGCTTTCAGCTTGTGAAATGATTAAATTTTTATTTTTTAAATAAATCACAAAATAAGTGAATTACTTTATTTATACTCCTTCAATAAAACCAAAAGCTGATTGCTGAAAGCTGACAGCTGACTGCTTTTTTTAGTTTTAGGCTTCCAGAATAACATTGGCAATCCCGTAATCTCCATCATGAGAAAGCATCAGATGGATTTTTTTGACTCCCATCTCCTTGGCGTGCTCTTCAATTTTTCCGTAAAGATTCACGACGGGGCGTTTGTCTTTTTCGGCGATTTCAATGTCGCGCATCGATATGCCCGATTGCCCCTTGGGATAAAGAGCCTTGATGAAAGCTTCTTTACCCGCAAAACGCGTGGCAAAACGTTGCGCAGGATTTTTCTTGTTGTTGCAATAGTGAATTTCTTCTGCGGTAAAAATGCGCCGCAAAAAACGCTCCTGCCAACGAAAGATGATGGCTTCCACGCGCGCAACATCGACCAGATCGACACCAATACCTAAAATCATTTTTTTTTCACTTCCTCCAAAATTTCTTTCATTTCCCGAACCGCGTTTTCCAACCCCACAAAAACAGCTCGCGAGATGATGCTGTGACCTATGTTGTATTCCTCAATTTCGGGAATCTGTCTAGCAATGTCTTCGATATTGTCGTAATTCAATCCGTGTCCGGCCGCAACAAATAAACCGGCTTCGACTGCAAATTGGGTTGCCTCTTTGATGCGCGCCAACTCTTTCTGAAATTCTTTTTTATCCGACAGCCCGCTGTAACGGCCCGTATGAAATTCAACACGATCCACCCCCAATCGAACAGCCGTTTCGATCTGTTTTAAATTGGGTTCGATAAAAAGACTCACCTCTATTCCCTCCTGTTTCATATTTTGAATGGCGGGAGTCAGAGAGGCTTCCAGTTTTTCCGCGTCAAGTCCCCCTTCGGTGGTGAGCTCCTGCCGGCGCTCGGGAACCAGCGTCACAATATCGGGTTTGATCCGGCAGGCAATCTTCAGCATTTCCTGCGTGGCGGCCATTTCCAAATTCAGAGCAATGCCGATTTTTTGGCGCAGTTCTTCTACATCTCTGTCTTGAATATGCCGTCGGTCTTCGCGAAGGTGAACGGTAATCTGATCCGCCTTCGCCTTTTCAACCAATGCGGCCGCGGCAATGGGATTTGGATAACGCGTTTTACGGGTTTGACGAAGCGTTGCAACATGATCGATATTCACACCGAGTCTTGTCATATTTATTACGCTCCTCGCACTCCCAAATTGTTTTGAATGGCATTCCGGATATTGTCGGCCAAACTTTTGATTTTTGTTGCATCTTCCCCTTCCACCATCACACGCGCGATATTTTCGGTCCCGGAATAGCGGACGAAAACTCTTCCCTTATTACCAATCACCATTTTGGCATCATCAATCATTTTCTGAATAGCCGGAATCTGAACAAAATCTTTTTTCTCGCGTACATTCACGTTGAGCAAAACTTGAGGATAGGGTTCCAGAATTTTTCGCAATTCGGAAAGAGGTTTGTTTTGTTCGAGCATGATCGTTAAAACTTGCAGTGCCCCCAACACACCGTCTCCGGTGGTATTTTGATCCAAAAAAATTAAATGTCCCGATTGTTCGCCCCCAACATTCAAATCTTCTTTGAGCATTGTCTCCAATACGTAGCGATCTCCCACTTGAGTGCGAATCACTTTGATCCCGTATTTTTCCATGGTGTGGTCCAGAGCCAGATTGCTCATGACCGTGGCAACAAGAGTTTCTTTTTTGAGCAAACCCTGTTCCTTCCAGTGCAACGCGCAAAGCGCCAAAATAACATCTCCGTCGAGCACATGACCTTTTTCATCGCACATGATCACGCGATCCGCGTCTCCATCCAGCGCAATACCGCAAACCGCTCCCACCTCTTTCACCTTTTGCGCCATTTTCTCAGGATGCAGAGAACCGCAATTCAAGTTGATATTGGTTCCATCGGGTTTATCGGACAGGGTATAAACAGTGGCTCCGAGTTCTCCTAAAACGTTTGGAGCAACATGATATGCGGCCCCATTGGCACAATCGACAACGATTTTGACATGCTCCAAAGATTTTTCGCGGGGGAAACAATTTTTCAAAAACTGGATGTAACGGCCGGAGGCATCATCAATACGAAAAGCTTTTCCGAGTTTTTCAGCGCTCACCCTCGACTCTTCCATTTTGCCGCTTAAAATCGCCGCTTCAATTTTGCCTTCGGTCTCATCGGAAAGTTTAAAACCGTTATGGTCGAAAAATTTAATGCCATTATCACGATAATCGTTGTGCGAACCCGAGATAACAACTCCGGCATCGGCTCTCATGCTTTTGGCAATGAAGGCAACGCCGGGTGTGGGCAGTGGACCCACAAGCAAAACATCGGTACCCGCAGAGGTAATGCCGCTGGCCAAAGCTGTTTCGAGCATATAACCGGAAAGGCGCGTATCTTTTCCGATAACAATTCGGTGGCGATGATCCCCATTTCTCAGGACATGGGCCGCGGCGCGCCCCAGCTGAAGAGCCATCTCGGAATCCATGGGAGTGCGATTAGCCCTCCCCCGAACCCCATCCGTCCCGAAGATCACATTTTTCGCCATAAGGATGTCCCCCTATATTTAATGTGGGGGGAAATAGAAAGCTCAAAAATAACCATCAAAACCGCTTTTTTTAGAGAGGATTCTATTATGGAAGAAGTGTTCTGGCTCGACCAGATTATTTCTGTCACTTCATTCACCAACGATACGAGAGGCCAGCCTCATAGGTTTTGATTATAAATCCGTTGTTCCGTTTTTCATAATCAAACAAAAAATCAATGCCAAATCTTTTGTAGACTTCCCATTGTAACATTCCAAACAGATGATTCGCCGAAAAAGCCCCCGGCTTTACGGGATCCCCAGAATCAAAACTTTCATTGTCTCTGGCGTAACCGGCTGAAACGGTGATCGGATTGACAACATTCCAGTTGATGCGGGTCATAGCTGAGTTGTCGATTTCTTCACGACCATTAAACTGACTGACACTAAAAAAATATTTGGCCATCCAATCCAATCGTGGATGTAAATACCAAGTAATGCTTGGCGTTATGAGATGGAGACTGGCGGCCCTATAATCGGCAAAGCGATAGCCAAGAGAAGCAACTAAAGTCTTGGAAAGATTTTGACCTATTTCAACGTTATAGGCCTGTTGAGGAACCACTACCTGACGGGGTGCGAACTGTATGTCTGTCGAAATGACCGTTGTTTTTGTAGCCCAATAGGTTCCCCCCACCCGATATCCCGGAGCTGAATTATTAAATTTATTGATGTAATCAAAACCTCCACGAACCCCCCACTCCTTCGACTTATCATAACTCAGGAGAAAACCGGCTCCATTGGCGTCGGTGGTAAAATTCATGTCCTCAAAATGGTAGTAAGTCCTTAGCTTGAAAGGTTGTTGTAATGTTTTTTCCTGAAGAATTTTTTGTTTTTCCGCAATGGCGTCTGCGTTTGTGGGATCCATCGCCAATAATCGGTCCAACATTTCCAAACTTTCTTTATTTTCCCCCTGCCAAAAAAGAACACGCGCAAGACCGAAAAGAACCTCCTTATTTTGTGGGTTCGCTATCAACAGTGATTCATAAATTTTCTGTGCTTTAGTGTAATCTCCATTCCACGCCGTAACGGTTGCCAAACCGATGGATGCCTCAACATCGTTTGGATTTGCTTTTAAAATTTTCCCATACACGGCAATAGATTCGTCATAGTGTTTGTCCCAACTCAAATGCCGTGCCTGATCGATCAAGACCTCGCGGTCCGCCGACAAAACGGGGAAAGACCACAGAACCAGACAGCAAACTATTAACAACAAACTGACGACTGACGACTGACGACTCACGACTGATTCTGTATTCATTTTTGTTTCTCCGCCCATGGACGATAGCTTTCATAGGAATGAATTGCAAAACCAAAAAACCCTGAATACCCGGAAAGTTCCCGTTTGGCTCCGTCCATGACATTTGCAAGATCGCTTTTCGTCTTTCCAAAAAAGGTGATCTTTGATGAAGGCACTTCGACAGATCGCGTTTGAAAAAGAGTTGCCGATTCTTTTTTGTCGGCATTTAAATTCAGACGAATTTTCCCGCCTCCCAAATCCTCGATGGAAACCGCTAATTTTCCTCCCGGTTGTTTTTGAAATTCATAAAGAGTTTCATCCGGAAGCCAGACAGTTTCCAAACCGACGAAAACTTTTTTGCCCTTTTTTGACGCGTAGGCCAGTTCGTCTCCATCATGGGCGATCACCCCGTCAGCGCCGTAGGCAACGGTTCGGTAATCCATGATTCCGATGTTGTCGACCGTATCAATAATCGGTTCGATGACCGAACGCCCTCCCAATGAGGCAACCGGTTCGTAGAATTCATTGCGGGCATCAAACCAAAAAGGGATATCGACCCCAAACTCTAATTGTCCCTCTGCCGTCACCAGTTTGGCTTTGCCGAGAAGATTCACATACTGTCGAAGAATCGCCGATTTTTGAAGACCGCCGAAATTGGGCAAAAGATAAGGTTCGTTATCATACCTCACTCCGATAATTCGCGCCTTTGGCCCGGCACTCTTGTTGTATTCAATGACAGACCGGATGAGTGCCAAAACACGTCCGTGATTTTCTGTAAGGGCATAGTGAGGATCTCCGTCGAGGGCGTGGACATCAATACCCTCCTGATGGAGTAGGCTTACCAATTGCTTCATCGGCGCAAAGTCCCATTGAATTTGCCAAGTCTCTCCTGATTTAGAAGCCTCGTAGGGAATTTGAATAAAGAGATGCCGGATGCCATGATCCTTGCAAAAATTTACCAGAGTATTTTGTTCCACCGCGTTTCCATAGAGTTTCTTTGTCTCCCAAAGCCACATGGCATTTTGTAACGAAGATTGTGCAATTGCTTTCTGTTCCGAAACCGGAATTTCACCCTTCTCCTTCGCAAAAACAAGATCCTTCAAAAAAATTTTTCCGGAGTGATTTGATTTGATGCGAAAAACAAGACTCGCCAATTCCTCCCGATCAATACCGGCCGGAAATTTTTCCAGCGGAACCCATGCAACCTGCCATTCGGCAGTGATTTTTCCGCCCGACAGGAAAGACCCCACATCACCGATGGGCAAAGAGTCTTCTTTTTTTTCCCATTTTCGATCGGCCAGCTGAAGCACAACCGGCTCACCTCCCTTTGAACCACGGATCCGGAATCCAACATATTTGAACGGGGTCGAATCCAGAAAAATTCTTTCAGTGGGAGGATCGCGAAAATTAAAGAGATGAATCCAAAATCCCGCAAAACCGGGACTTTTGTTTTGATAGGAAAAACTTAGGGCTGAATTTTTATCCGGTGTCATCCCTATCTCAAGCGAAGCTGTGGAAGGGAGACGGGAGAAAGCATTAAAATATCCGTTCAGTCGGTTGGTGTTTCCACGATCAAAATGGGAAACAAGAAACATCGGCTCTTTGAATGAGGGAACTTGACCTCTCTTACCCGATGGTTCAGGAATTTTTGGTTTTTCGCGCCGGATATCATAGATCACCAATTTTTCTTTCTCTTTGCCACTGAGTGGCGTGCCACTGGATGGCTTGTCATGGAGGACTCCCACCGAAACAAATCCGATATCGGAGACCTTGGAAATCCCCCAGTCGGAGAGGGAAATTTCTTTTGAAGAAACTGATTGGGCATAAACTATAGAAGCAGAGAGGCAGAGAAACAAGAAGCAGAGAAAAAAAACGGGCATCTTTATCTTTGTTGTTCTCTGCTTCTCTGTCCCCCTGCCTCTCTGCTTCTCCATCAGTTCCACCTCATCTTCCTGATCACTGCGACCACACCCAACAGTCCTACGATAGCAATAAGAGTGGCAATTATCGCATGATTCCAAAATCCCAAAAGACCTTTGCCAATTCCGATAGTTGTCCCCGCAATCAACAAAACTCCAAAAACCCATCCTGTAAAATTGATCTTCATTGAGTCTGGCGATTCTTTTTTTGTTTCTTGTTTCTTGCTTCTGGCTTCTGAAACAGTTTTCCACCCCGGTCCCGCGGGACGCACGCGTTCAAAAAAAATCTTCAGATGTTCCGGTGCCACCGGTGGTGTCATCAGAGTCACCAAAACCCACAGGAGATTGGAACACACCACGATGATAGCCAAATGCACCGGCATGACATCCGGCCAATTCATAGCACGGGCAATCATGGGAGCCAAAAGGGTGAAGATACCCGAGGCCAGCATGGCGGTGATTTCACTCCATGGATTGACTCTCCACCAGAACCAGCGCGCAACGCCGACCAGACCAACGCCGGCAAAAAGAAGGAGGATATTATAAAAAGCACCAATAATCGAGGTCGTAGTCAGGGCAACGAAAGCTCCACAGACCATGAGACCAACCGTGGCAATCCGCCCGGCCCATACGTAATGAGCGGGAGAGGCATTGCGCCGAATAAATCGGCGATAGATGTCGTTGATGACATAAGAGGAACCCCAGTTAAGGAGACTGTCAACCGTCGACATATAAGCGGCAAAAAAGGAGGCGATCATCAATCCCCTGCACCCGGCAGGAAGCAGAAGGGTAATCATTTTAGGATAAGCCATTTCATGGTCAACCATTCCGGAAGTATTCATGACTTGAGGAAGAAGCGGAATTGAAACGAGGGCCACAATAATCCATGGCCAAGGGCGCAGGGCATAGTGAGCGATATTAAATCAGAGCATGGCACAAAAAGATTCCTTTTCATTTTTACAGGCGGAGAGTTTTTGGACGGCGACACCGTCCCCTTCTACACCACGCGCCCACCATTGGATCAGTACGAGCGAGAAAAAAAAGACAAGCGGCGAAGACCAAAAAACTTCCGGTGTGTGTGAAGGGAAAAAAGCCGTCTCGGGAAGATTGTGAATTTTTTCCCAGAAACCGGGAAATCCGCCTACAGCATGAATGGCAAAACCGGCCAGCATGAAGGCACCCGCCATCGCCACCGCAAAATGAATGAAGTCGTTGACCACTACGCCCCAGAGTCCGGCTGATGCGGTGTAGACAAGGGCAAGACCGGAACAAAAAAGAACGGTGTAGATCTTTGACCAGTCGGTAACCGTGGACATTACTTTACTAAGTCCTAAAACAGGCCAGGCGCCGAGTGCGTAAACATTAAAAACCACGCCGACAAAAAGCGCTTTGACTCCACGGAGAACCGCGCCGGCACCCGGACCATAACGCAGTTCCAAAAATTCCATATCGGAGACAATACGTGCCCGCCGCCAAAGTCGTGCAAAGAAAAAAAGAGAGGCGACCGAAGCCAGCATCAAAAACCACCAATGCCAATTGCCGGCAATTCCGTTTTTCCTGACGAGTCCGGAAACAAAGAGCGGAGTATCGGCGGAAAAAGAAGTAGCCACCAGCGAGGTAC
Source organism: Deltaproteobacteria bacterium (assembly GCA_016213065.1). Lineage (NCBI taxonomy): Bacteria > Pseudomonadati > Myxococcota > Myxococcia > Deltaproteobacteria bacterium. The sequence continues at coordinate 5,256 of JACRBV010000049.1, read as the reverse complement.
CCGCCAGCCACCAAGGGAGTTTTCGGCCGGAGAGAAAATAATCATCCACTCCGCCTTCCCCCTTTTTTTTAAACGCAAGACCGACGCAGGTAACAATGACGCAATAAGCACCAACAATGAGCCAATCCAAAAGAAGCATGATATTTTGTAAATCTCAATCAACAGCGTTCAAAAAAACAGCTCGGGAGCAAAAAGAATTTCATCAAAGGCCTGTCGAACCGCTTTGCCTACCGTAATTTTTGACCCCAGCAGGAGAACTTTTTGTATCCCGTAAGTGGGAAAATATTTTTGCAGTACTCTGATTTTATTTTCCAGATTCCGAATTATTTTTTGACCGGAAAGACTTTGCACATATTTAATTTCACAGAGGATTAAAACCTTGTCCTGCCGCTGGAAGAGGAGATCAATCTGGGCCGCATCCCCATTTTTACCCGAAGACCGAAACCATGACCCCGATTTGAAACCAATTCCGGAAAAACGCAAAAAGGAGACAATTTCAAGCGACTGGCGACGACATAAACGTTCAAAAGCATATCCGTGCCACTGGGCCAGTTTCTTGGGCTCCAGCTGATGAAACTGAAATTGCCCCTTCTGGATGGCCTGTCCGTTTTGGGCAATAAAAGAAAAATAAAAATTCAGGTATTCATCCAACAATCGGTAGCGGATCACCTTGCTTCGGGCCGGCAAATCCAGTGGCTGGTCCCTTTGGATAAAACCCGCCAGAGACAGATCCTCCAGCACCTGTGAAAAGGTGCCGCCGGGCGAAACACCACAACATTTGGCCAGCTGATCCGTGGACAGGGTCTGGTTTACGAGAGAGACAATTACTTTTTCATAGTGAGGACTTTTTGCAAAATGACTGAGGAAAAGTCTCTGAAATTCCTGAAAAAAATAACCGCTTTGAGAAAAAGCGTATTCGTTCAAATTTTGAAGATAGGACAATCGGGGATTGATTTCCAAAAGATATTTGGGGATTCCGCCAAAAGTCATGGCAAATTCAAGGACCTCCGCCTCCGATCTTTGCGGCAGGAAGTTCCGGATTTCTTTAAGTTGCAAAGGTTGCAGATTTATTTCCGTATCCACACGCCCATAGAGAGCCTTTGATTTGATGATTTTTTTGACGATGAAGGAGGAAACAGAACCGCAAAGAACAAAACGGCAGTTTTTGCACTTTGAAAAAAAATTATCCCAAAAATACTTGAATAAAGAAACCGTCGGGGTTTTCATCTGTACGAGCCATTGAAACTCATCCAAAAAAACCACCACCCTTTTTGTTTTCATTTTTTCAAAGAGGAGGGAAAAAGCCTCTTTCCAATCCTCCACCCGTTTCTGTCTTAAATTCCGATCTCCGGAATATTCACTCAACTGTTCGACGAATTGTTTGATCTGTATTTTTGCAGAGACTGCTTCCATGCCCTCGAATTTCCAGAGAACCTCTTTTTTATAGGCTTCTTCAATCAGTGCCGTCTTTCCCACACGTCGCCGTCCATAAACCACAATCAATTGGGCATGCGGCCGAAAGTTCGGCTCCCGAAGCAAACGAAGTTCTCCGTCTCTTCCATGAAAAGTCATATTTTAAAACCACAGTAAGCCATAAAATATCTAAAAACAAGCGTATCAATGCTTATATTGGCAATCATAGGCTGATTTTGTTTAAAATCAAGCCTATTTCTTCCCCGCTCCTTTTTTGAATTTTTCAATGCGTTCTGTGCTTTCCAATATCCGTTTTTTCAGGAAGTTGCTTTGCGTCAGGGCTTTTTCAAATTTTTCGACAATTTCAAAATGTCTCTCGAGATGTTCGCAGACGAGGAGCAGATCACAACCGGCGGCAAAAGCTTCAATGCAGGCTGACGGTACATCACCGCGGCTCAAGGAACCAGCCATTCCAAGATCGTCTGTAATCACCAATCCCTCGTATCCCCATTCTTTCCGCAGTAGGTCCGTCATGATTTTTTTTGAAAATGTCGCCGGCAGATCCGGGTCCAGCGCAGGGTAAACAACATGGGCCGTCATTAAGCACTTTAGTGCAGAAGCGCTTGAATACTTGGTTTGGATTAATTTTTTGAACGGGTAGAGTTCGCACTGCTCCAGCACCTCGCGGTTCTTCCTGACCACGGGCAGAGTCAAATGGGAATCGGTGTCTGTATCTCCATGTCCCGGAAAATGTTTTCCACAAGCCATGATTCCTTTTTCCTGTAGTCCCTGAATAAATAATTGACCAATTTGGGCCACAACTCGCGGGTCGGAACTAAATGATCTTTTTCCGATGATCGGATTATTTGGATTGATATTGACATCCAGAACCGGTGCATTGTCGAAATTAAATCCCAGATCGTGAAGTTCGGCCCCCATTTGACGGCCCACTTCAAGGGCCGTTGTGCAATTCACATCGCAGGCTGGAGGATACTTTCCAAACAAGGGAGATTTCAGTCTTTGAAAACGCCCTCCCTCCTGATCCACTGAAATAAGGAGCGGCTGGTCCGGGGATAAATTCTGAAGTGCGTGATTGAGTTTCTTCAGCTGTGATGGAGACTCAATATTGCGGTCGAAGTGGATAACTCCCCCCAAGCCGTAACGCAACGCAAGTTCCTTCAGGGAATTGGGGACCGTTTTCCCATCGAAACCCAAAATAAAAAACTCTCCCGCTTTCATCACCACTCTTCATATCCTTTCCCTGTACTATGAACCCCTCCAGTGTCGGGGTTGTACCAATACCGCTTTCCAAAGGGATCCACGAAATAACCGCGATCCCCGCGATGGAGGTTTTTCAGAAGTGTTTCGTCACTTAATTTTTCAAGAGCCAGAGGATATTTCCCCGCCTTCAAATGAAAAACGGAAATGGCATACCGGATCATTTGGAGCTCCATCCTTAAAAATTTTTCTTTAAGACGACGTTTCCAGCGTCTTGCAATCTCAAAGAGAAGAAGAAATAAAAGAAACACACCACCGACAAGTCCGATGACAGTCGTGAGTGGAGTGTGTTTGAGTTCAAACATCTGTGCTTTCGTGAAGAATTCTTCTGCACGCCGACGGTCGCCCATGCCCAGCCAAGCACGTCCACTTCCCTTGATGGAAACAATATCTTTCGAATTAATGGCAAGGGCCTTCTCAAAGTAGGCGATGCTTTTCTGAAAATCACTGTTCCACAGAGCCAAATTTCCCAGCCCCTGATACGCCTCAAAATTTTTGGGGTTCTTTGCGAGAATTTCCTCGTATTTCAAGGCCGCCCCAGACTGATCCCCTTTCCATCCCAAGACGCGTGCCATACCGATTGCGGCATCTTCATATTTGGGTTCTTTGGTCAGAATATCCTGAAAAACAGCGAGTGCCTCATCATAACGGGCATCCCATGCCAGATAATTTCCTAATTGATAAGCCGCATCGAAATCGCCGGGATTCTTGGCGATCATCTGTTGATGGCGTACAATTTCAGAATCATATTCCCCGGCATAGGCAGAAAAAGACAACAGACAGAAAATTATGCAAACTATTCGTCGTGCGTCGTGTGTTGTGCGTAGTGCGTAGTGCGTAGTGCGCAATACGCACGACGCAATACGCACGACGCAATACGCAATACGACTAACTGAAGACTTCTTAAAATTTTTCATGCTCAAATTTTCCCCATGTCTGTTCGCCCCGCAAGAAACCAAAAAATCCCCCGACCTGATAGGCAAGTTGAAGTTGACGATAACCGATCATCGATAAACACGCAAAAAGAATCAATTTGCAGGCACTCCCTACCCCACGGTATTGAAAAAGCGTCTGACTTCGACTGGTTCCTCCAATTCGTCCTTCAGTCCAGAGTCCCATCAAAACAGCAAAAATGGAGAGAAACATTCCATAGAGAATTGAGACGACAAAAAAGAGAACCAAAATTTTGATTTTGAGAAGACCCAAAAAATAGAGAACCGGAATAGAGATATATCCGGCTATTTCCAAAAGAGGACCCAGAAATTCAAAGAGAAACTGATACGGCATGGCAAAAAAACCGATCTGTTTGTATCGCGGATTAAAGAGCATTTTTTTGTGGCAGGCAAGTACCTGAGCAAGGCCCCGATACCAGCGATTTCGTTGTTTTCCAAAGTCCCTGATGTTCTCCGGCCCCTGCGACCAAGTGATGGGATAGGGTAAAAATAAAATTCTCGCAGGATTCTTTTTTTCCATCAAATATCGGTGCAAGCGAACCACGATCTCCATATCTTCGCATACCGTCTCCCTACCCTGACAATATTCCACGGCAATTTTTGAAGTCAGGTGCCGTGTCATAAATCCTCCGACTGCCATCACCATTTCCCGTTGAAAGACGGCAAAAACTCCGGAGAGAATGAGGAGAGAGTTTAGAGCCGCCAAGGCAGTTCGACCGGCCGTAAAGGAACGCATATATTCTACTACCTGAAACATCGCGAGCCAGTTTCGTGGAAGTGCAATTTTTGTTATTTTTCCGTTTTCAATCGTACAGCCGTTGGCAAGACCAATCTGACCGCCACAGGCAAAGATACCTTTCGGGTTTTTCATCAGCGGTTCCATCACCTGCAGGAGGGCCTCCTCATCAATAATCGAATCGGCATCCATGCAACAAACATAGGGAGTCGTGGAAGCGTTGAGCCCCGCATTCAAGGCGTCCGCCTTTCCCCCATTCTCCTTGTCTACAAGAATGATTTTTTGAACGACTGTTCCCTCGGGTGAAATTGTCTCATAAAAACCCCGGACACGGGCGGTGGTAATCGTTCCGTGATATCCAAGGTCTCTGCGGATGAAACCGAATGCGCGGATGAGCTCTTCGATTGTCTTGTCACTCGAGCCATCATTTACAATCACGATTTCGTACCGCGGATATTTGAGACGGCAGAGGGCACGGATATTCTCCACGATTGTATGTTGTTCGTTGAAGGCAGGAACGATGATTGAAATTGGCGGAGTGGACGGGGAACGATACAGTTCATCAAAATGAATAAAGGATTTGAGACGAAGAAAAAACCGCACCTTGATCCATGCGATTACGATCAAAAACAAATTGATGCTGTTGTAGAGCAGAAAATAGGTAATTGCGATGGTTTCCCAGATTTTGATGAAAATCATTATTTTACTGTCCGTAGATTTCGTCTCTTAACCGCCTGCCGGACTTCTTCAATTGGATCCTGAGTCAGCGCACCGATTGCTCTTTGAATTTCCGGGTCTTCGATCTGTCCCAAAGCTTCAATGGCGGCAAGCCGAACGTCACTTGCGGGATCCAGCAATGCATCCGCAATTTCTTTT
>JACRBV010000048.1 GCA_016213065.1 Deltaproteobacteria bacterium | reverse complement strand
TTGAATCAGATGCACATTGCCGCCTTGCACCAACTTTTTAAATCCCAACTGCATCTGTAATTCTTTGGCAGTGTGATAAGGATGAATCCCCAGCAAATAAACATAAATGTTCGGGTCCCGAACGTAATTCGTCATCAAATTAGCACCCGTATGAAGAGTCAGCGCATAGCAATTTTCGCCGCCTTGCTTCAACAAAAAAGTTTTTAACTTAGACAACGCGTTTTCATCGGGCGAATACAAACTCACGATGGAATTGAGCGAAAAGTCATAAATAGATACCCAATCTTTAAGGAGACCTTCCACATCTACAAGCCGGATATAGCCGTTTCGCCCCTTTTGGGTTTGAGCATAGCCCAATTTTTCCAGATAAACGACCGTTCTCGAAACAAGTCCCTGACTGATGCCGCATTGTTCTGCCAATTCACGAGTGCGCCACTGTTTTTCAGACTTCTGCAGGAGAGACCTTAAAATAAGGGTGCTTTTGTCGGCAAACAATCCTTTTTGATAAGGGGTAACCATAAAAGTACAATTTCATTAAATGTACGATATATATCGAACATTATTTTATATCGTACATTTAGTCAAAAAACTATTTTTTGAAACTATTTTTTGAATCAACAGTCTCAGCCCTTCGTCAAGCGTTTGACATCGAAAGATTGTTTTTTACCCTCTTTTGTCCTTTATCAGACTCATTCGGATTGAAGAGTAGGCAATAACGCAAAGAAAATTATCCTTCTTAATCAAGCTGTTATTTAGCAAATAGAGACGCCCTTCTTGTTTTTACCTCTTTTGGCATTCTTTTTGCTCGTTCTGTTGCGTGGTTTATAGTGAATTAACTTTTGGTATGTCATCCCCGCGAAGGCGGGGATCCAGAAAAGCTGATAAACACATGGATTCCTGCCTGCGCAGGAATGACAGATATCCTAATGAAAAGTTAATTTGGTTTATTCAGGGAGGAACAATGGATGATAAAATCGTTTCCGCAAAAGAGGTCGCCGAATTCCTGAACATTACGGAAGGAACCGTCTATCGCCTTGCCAAAGAAGGAAAACTCCCGGGCGCCGTCCGGGTTGGAAATCAATGGCGATTTGACCTGACGCAAATTGAAGAATTGTTTCACAAAGGTGTCCAATTCACGACTGACGACTGACGACTGACAACTATAGTATGACAAAGTTTCCATTCATTCTTCTCTTGTTTTTGCTTCCCCTGCCGGTGAAAGCAGGGCCAATGCACGACCCAATACTCACGACGCAATACGATACAACCACCGACTTTTGGAAAAGAAATCATCTAACCGGCGATTGGGGAGGAACACGAAGTAAGCTGGAAGAGAAGGGACTTACTTTTGGGTTTGTCTATAAAGGAGAGTTCGTTGGCAATACAAGGGGCGGACTAAAAAAAGGGGCAACCTATCTGGAGAACATGGATATGATGGCAAAGTTTGAAACGGAAAAAGCAGGTTGGTGGAACGGCGGAACCTTTTTTGTCTGCGGCTTGGCAAATTACAGTGGAAATCCATCGGTTCATTTTATTGGAGATTTGCAGAGAGTAAGCAATATTGAAGCAACGAAAACAATTCGTCTCTATGAATTATGGTATGAACAATCCCTTTTTCATGATACGTTTTTCGCCCTGATGGGACAGCACGATCTCAATTCCGAGTCTGAATTTGACGTTACGAAATATGGGAGAGATTTTTTGAACAGTTCTTTTGGCGTTCAGGCGAGTATTTCCGCCAATGTGCCGGTTTCGATATTTCCCGCCACAACTTTGGCAGTGCGACTTAAATGGAAACCCAATGAACACTTTTATCTGATGGCCGCCGCCTATGACGGAAATCCGGGCACGATTGAAGAAAATTCAACAGGTACTCAATGGAACCTTTCTTCCGAAGAAGGGGCCATGACCATTTACGAAACGGGCATTCTCTTTGGAAATCACGAAGACAGTCCCACCCTGCCCGGAAGTTATAAATTGGGTGCATGGTATCACACGGCGAAATTTAACGATGTTACCGACACCGATGCCTCCGGCAATCCTGTTCAACACAATGGAGATTATGGCGGGTATTTTGTTGCCGATCAAATGATCTATCGAAAAAAGGGAGATCAAGGACTCGGTGTTTTTTTTCAAATTGGCGCTGAACCCGATGATCGCAACGAGGTTGATTTTTATGTCGGTGGCGGAGTTCATTACAAAGGATTGATTCCAACACGCAATAACGATGTCGTCGGACTGGCCGTTGCTCATGCTTCTATCAGTGACAAACTGCGTGTAGGTGGCAGACGCGATGCCGCCGAAACCACGTTGGAGATGACTTATCGGGCATAGGTAGCCCCGTGGCTGACTGTTCAACCTGATCTCCAAATAATTTTAAATCCGGGGGCTAATCCGGCCCTGCGGAACGCGGTTGTGGCGATGGGAAGATTTAAAATCGGTTTTTAACTGACGACTGACGACTAACAGGAGGCATTTATGAAAAATTTAAAAATCGGGATGAAGTTGGTCTTGGGGTTTGGGACAGGTATCATTCTCCTAATAATTTTGGGGTCCTTCACCTACTACGCGCTGACGCGGACGGGGAAAGGAACAGATATTATCCACAAACGCGCTCTCGACATGGAAACGGTTGCGGATCTCCAAATCCTTTCCTCCCAGTTCGTCATGCCGGTGAACGATTACATCATTACCGGCAATGCCAAATACAAGGGAGAATTTGACAATCTCGAAGGGAAACTGGCGGCTCAGATTGCCAAAATCAGGCAGATGGAATTAACCCCTGACGACAAGGCTATCATCGAAGAGATTGTTGGAAATTTTGATGAGGTCAAAAAACATGCAAAAGAGATTTTTGCCTTGACCATCACAGGCATCAATGTGGAGGCGGCAAATATCATGGAGGAGATGGATTATAAGCACGCGGCTCCGATGATAGAATCTGCCGAAAAACTTCATGAGACCAATCGGACACGCATGGAAGAGCAAATGTCGGAGATCGTCGCCATGAGGAAAATGATTAATATTTTGTTCGGTATTTTGATTTTTTTGGGTGCGACATTGGCCGCAGTCTTAGCAACTATTATCACCCGCGCGATCACACGGTCGGTGGCAGAGATTGTAAAAGTTTGTAATGCGGTGGCCAACGAGGGCGATTTGGAGCATGAGATCAAAATCGAGAGTCAGGATGAAATAGGCCAGATGGCTTTGGCCTTCCGGAATATGATGAATCATTTAAAGAAACTGGCGGGGGTCGCCGGCGAAGTGGCGAAGGGAAATCTCAACCAAAAAGTGGAACCTCGGTCGGAAAAAGACAGTCTGGGCAAGGCGCTGAAATCAATGATCGAAGGACTGGTCAACATGGTGACCCAGATCACAGGAACTTCCGAGCGCGTATCGGCTTCATCCCAGCAACTATCCTCTTCCGCCCAGCAGATGAACTCAACGACGCAGGAGATTGCGGCGACGGTTCAGCAAATTGCAAAGGGGGCACAGAATCAGGCTCAGCGGATTGAGGAGACAACCAAAGTGATGGAGCAAATGAATGTGAGTGTGGATCAGGTGGCCAAGGGTTCGCAATCAACGGCGGCATCGGTGCAGGCGGCGCAGACGGCGCAAAAGGGGGACGTGGCGGTGAAGGCTTCCGTTGAAAAAATGAACCGGATTTTTGAAACGGTTTTCAATTCGGCGAAGACGGTCAAAGCGTTGGGCGAGCGTTCCGAGCAGGTGGGAGAGATAGTTAATGTGATCACGGACATTGCCGACCAGACGAATTTGTTGGCGTTGAACGCGGCGATTGAAGCGGCGCGCGCGGGCGAGGCGGGCCGGGGTTTTGCGGTTGTTGCGGAGGAGGTTCGGAAACTGGCGGAAGGTTCGGCAAAAGCGGCGGATCAGATTTCACAACTGATCAAAGGGATTCAGAAAGAGACAAGTGAGGCGGTGAAATCCATGGAGATGGGGAGTCACGAGGTGGAGGAAGGACGAACAGTGGCAATGAAAGCGGGCGAAGCGTTGCAAGAAATCATTGCGGTGGTACAAAAGACGTCGGCTTCAACCCAGCAGATATCGGCTTCTGCGCAACAGATGGCGGCGGGAACGAAACAGGTGGTGAAGAGCGTAGACGAAATTGCTTCTTCCGCGGAGCAGGCGGCATCGGGAGCGGAAGAGGCGGGAGCCTCGACGGAAGAGATGACGGCGTCAATGGAACAGTTGGCCTCTTCAAGTCAGGAACTCTCCGAGATGGCAGTAGGTTTAAGAAATTTGGTGTCACAGTTCAAGGTGGGAGATGGGAGAGTTGACAGTTCACAGTTGGGAAAAGTTGACAGTTCACAGTTGACAGTTGACAGGAAGAAGGTCCATCAACCGCCGACCGTCAACCGTCAACGATCAACTATCAACTATCAACCGTCAACCCGCAACCAAGGAGCCAACGCATCATTCGTAGGGGGG
>JACRBV010000047.1 GCA_016213065.1 Deltaproteobacteria bacterium | reverse complement strand
TTTTACCTGTTCTTCCGCCTTGGTTTTTGTCCCGTCATTCAGATTCAGTTCGATATATTTTCCAACGCGCACTTCCTGCACCCCTTCAAAACCCATATGTTTCAAGGTTCCCAAGACCGCCTCTCCCTGAACATCATGTACACCATTTTTTAATGTTACGAATATTTTGGCTTTCATATAGATCCTTCACGGAGTTTACACTGAGCGAAGCGAATGTGTTCAGGATGACCTCCGGTCATCTTCGCTTTCATTTCGCCTTCACAACTCTTTTGTAAACTTCTTGATAACTCTCTTCGATCTTTCCCAGATCAAGGCGAAACCGGTCTTTGTCCATTTTTTCTCCGGTTTTGAGATCCCACAACCGGCAACCATCGGCCGTGATTTCGTCGGCCAACAATATCTCACCGTTGTAACGACCAAATTCCAATTTATAATCGACAAGCTTTAGTCCCCTCTTTTCAAAATAGGGGACCAACAATCCATTGATCTTTCGCGCCAGCGTTTCAATTTTCTGCAACTCCGCAGGCGTGGCCCATTTGAAAACGCGAATGTGATCTTTCGTTACCATCGGATCTCCGAGCGCATCATTTTTGTAATACCATTCCACCAGCGTCTCGGAGAGCTTTTCTCCTTCAGGTTTTCCGGTCCGCTTGGCCAAAGAGCCGGCCAAATAATTTCTCACGACCACTTCCACGGGCACAATCTCCACTTTTTTAACCAGCATTTCACGGTCACTCAACTTGCCCGCAAAATGGGTTTTGATCCCCTGTGTTTCCAGAAATTGGAAAAGGGTTGATGATACGGCACAGTTGATCACACCTTTGTTAACAATCGTTCCCCGTTTTTGCGCATTAAAGGCGGTGGCATCATCTTTGAAATACTGGATGAGCAACGCAGGATCTTCGGTTGTAAATAAAGTCTTGGCTTTCCCTTCATAAATTTTTTGGAGCGTTTTCATTTCAGAGTCCTTTGTATGATTTTATCAACTGATTTTAATTTTCGTTGCCAATCAAAAATCAGATCCAAATCTTTCGGTTTCAGATATTTTTTTACTGTCGCATCTTTCGCAATACAAGTTTTAAAAGAGCCACCGTCTTTAAGAGCGTTAAGGGCATGGGTTTGAACAATCTTGTAGGCCTGTTCACGGCTGATTCCCGCTTCCACGAGCGCCAGCAAAACTTCCTGCGAGAAAACAACGCCACGGGTGGCTTCCATGTTTTGTTTCATCTTCTCCGGATAAACTTCCAGATTTTTCAAAACTTCGAGCAGACGATGAATCATGAAATCAAGAGTGATGGTGGCATCCGGGGCAATTACCCTCTCCACACTGGAGTGCGAAATATCTCTTTCATGCCAAAGGGCGACATTTTCAAACGCGGCACCCGCATACGCACGGACGAGACGCGCAAGCCCCGTGAGATTTTCCGTTAAAATGGGATTCCGTTTGTGGGGCATGGCCGAAGAACCTTTTTGCCCTTTGCCAAACGGTTCCGCCAATTCCTGAACTTCCGTGCGGGAAAGATGTCTGATTTCCACCGCAATTTTTTCGATGGAACCCGCCACTCCTGCCAACACTCCAAAATAAAAAGCGTGGCGATCGCGTGACACCACTTGTGTGGGAGCCGTTTCCGATTTTAATCCAAGTTTGTTCAAAACAGTTTCTTCAACGGTGGTGGGAACATGCACATAAGTTCCTACCGCTCCGCTAAGTTTTCCAATGGCGATTGTTTCTTTTGCCTGATTTAAACGCTCCAGTTGGCGCGTCAGTTCGGCGTACCAAGTTGACACTTTCAGTCCAAAAGTGATCGGCTCGGCATGAATGCCGTGAGTTCGTCCCATCATGGGCGTCTTTTTATATTTCAAGGCCAAAGCCTTCAGAACTTGAAGTAATTCTTTGAGACCTTTTTCAAGCAAACTCGTGGCAGAAACTAACTGGCAGGCAAGCGCTGTATCCAGCACATCGGAAGAAGTGAGACCAAAATGAAGGTAGCGTGATTCAGGACCTACGGTTTCGCCAACAGCACTGACAAAAGCAATGACATTGTGACGCGTTTCTTTTTCCAACGCATCAATTCTGGCACCATGGATGCGCGCTTTGGAGCGGATTTTTTTGGCGGCGGCGAGTGGAATTTTCCCTTCTTTGACCCAAGCCTCACAGACCAAAATTTCGATTTCGAGCCAATGGCTCCATTTCGCCTCATCACTCCAAAGAGAGGACATTTCTTTTCTGGAATAGCGGGGAATCACGCGGGACTTAGAGCAAAAATTGGGGATAATTACAACATGGAAGTGGTGAAAACCTGTTGATTTTCTTGAGGAGGCACAATATCTTGGCACCTTGTGATAAGCAAATTTCGATATCTTTTGTTGTCCGCCCTTATTGTAACCTTGGGTGGAGCCCACCTTGGAGCGCAAGTTCCAATTAATGAGCAGGATGTTCTAAAGCATATTGAGGGAACGCCTCCTGAAGTCCCTCCCAACGAAGGTCCTCCTCCCGAAATGTTGAAAGGCGATATGGACGAACCGTTCAAAGTCGTTCTCGATGGCAATGTCGATCTAAATTATGTTTTTGCGGAATCTCCCGACAGTTTTATCGCCACCTATAAGTGGCATGCTGAGGGTTTGATCAAAAATAAAATCGACATTGTCAAAACAAAAGGAACCATCATCACAAGTGTAAAAGGTTTTCTGGCCAAATGGCCCACGGGCGAATGTCAGCTCAAAATTGGTGTCGGAGAAACTCCGATGGAAATTATTTTCAACAAGATCGACGATGAAAATGTGCGCATCGATGTGAAGATAGACGAAAATATTCTGGAAAATTGGGAATCCAACTGCAAATTTTCCGATGCACCCAAAGCCAAGTTCAATACAAAAGGCACTCCTGAAAAATGGGTCTCCGGCGCTTTGAAAAGAATTGTTCCCTCCTTAAGAGACTTGAAAATACCTGTAGATCGCCTTCACAAGGACACCTCCACCCTGACTTTCAACATTGAACGTTACCAACTTCCTGATCCTCCATTGGGAAGTGTCGAATTGGAAGGAAAAGGAACGGTTCAAATTATTCCTGAGATTTAAGGGCACCTCTAAAAACCCCGCTTGTCATCCTGAACACATTCGCTTCGCTCAGTGCAAATTCCGTGAAAGACCTACTTGGTAACAAAGTGGATTCGAAGCACAGCGAGGAATGACAAATTGTGGTTTTCATAGGTTTTTAGAGGTGCTTTTAAAAAACTCTTTCAACTCTGAAACCAAAATATCTTCTGAAGATTGCGACGGAACAAAATCCGCGCGCAAATGATTTTCTTGAAGAGCCATTGCTGTTGTTTCGCCAAAAGGAATACATTCAACTTTTTGTAACAAAAAGTCGTCTGCGGAAATCAGTGTCGTAAATTGTTTTACGGCGGAAGGACTAAAAAATAAAACTGCATCAATGCCCTGTTGTAAAACTTTTTTCAAATCGTCACCACTTTTTCTCGCACCCACCGTTTGGTAAGCTTCTACAACATCAACAGAACCTCCCATTTTTTGGAGGGCCACCACCAATTCCTCTCTGCCTATGGAAGACCGGGGATACAGAATTTTTTCACCACGCACTTTTTGTTTTTCGAAGAAAGAAATCAGTCCTTCTCCTCCTTTACTTTTTTCAGGTGAAAAAATTTTCCATCCCAATTGTTGAGCCAGCGCCGCTGTCTTGGGACCAACTACAACAATTTTTAATTTTTCAGGGGGTGAAGGAAGAAATTCTGCAACTGCTTTCACAGCAGAAACACTCGTCAAAATCAGCCATTGATAATCGGCGATATGGTGAAGACTTTTTTGCAGGGCCCGTGCTTCATCGGAAGGTTTCTGAATTTCAATGAGGGGAAAAAGTTCCACCTGAAAACCACTGTTTTCGAGTTTTTTTTTGAGATCAAGACTTTGATCACGCGCGCGGGTGAGAAGCAATCGCATCGAGGATCTCCTTTCCACCTCGCTCCAAAATATCCTGCGCCATCGATACTCCCAATTTTTTCACCTGATCCACAGGGGCCCTTTTTTCCATCCGAATATTTTTTGTTCCGTCGGGATTTCCCAACCAACCGAGCAACTTCACATGTCCACCCTCTACGCGGGCGTAAGCACCGAGCGGAGTAAAACAATCGCCACCCATTGTTTTCAAAAAGGCGCGCTCTGCTTTTCCCGCAAATTCTGTTTCCAAATCATTCAACGCTTCGCGCAAACATCGAATCAGATCAGAGCGATTTTTTTTAGTTTCAATTCCCAAAATCCCCTGCCCCACGGCCGGAATAAAAAAACCCGGATCAAAATATTGGCGAATAATTTCCTGTTTTCCCAAACGCTTCAAACCGGCGGCGGCCAAAATAATGGCGTCGTAATTTCCCGCTTCCATTTTTTTCAAACGTGTATCGATATTCCCACGGATCGGTTTTATCTGAAGGTCTGGACGCAATGTAAAAATTTGCACCTCTCTTCTGGGACTTGTTGTGCCGACAACAGCACCCTTGGGAAGTGCATCAAAAGATTTGAACTGAAGTGAAACAAAACAGTCTCTTGAATCTTCTCTTTTTGGAAACGCGGCCAAAATCAATTCTTCCGGAATATCTCCGGGAAGATCCTTAAGACTGTGCACCGCAAAATCAATGGTCCCGTTGAGCAGAGCCTCTTCAATTTCTTTGACAAAAAGCGCTTTGCCACCGGCATCCGCCAACTTCTCTCCTGTGAACCGGTCTCCGGAAGTTTGAATGGTGACAATGTTAACCGTGATATCAGGAAATTTTTGTCGAAGTGCCGCCGCAACAAAATTTGCCTGCACCAGTGCCAGCGGCGAACCGCGAGAACCAAGCCGTAAATTCATTTTAAAATCTTTTGACATAGTTGGTTAAAAATTCCTTCCAATAATTTCAAAACTTTCGCTTCGGCTTTTTGCATCGCAGACAAAACTTCGGCGTGTTTCATTTCCCCAGTATGACGATCTGCCGAAGGATTTGTAATAATATTGAGCGCCAAAACACGCAGGTTCAAAAAACGCGCAGTAATCACTTCAAAAATTGTCGACATGCCGATCGAATCCGCTCCGAGATTTCTAAAAGCTTTAATTTCCGCGGGCGTTTCATAATTGGGTCCCGTCGTTCCCAAAAAAACTCCTTTTTTCAATTTTATTTTTTGTTTTTTCGCCACTAATGAGGTGAGCGCGATCAACTCCGGATCAAAGGCTTTTTGCATGCTGAGAAACTGATTTTCGGAACGCTGTACGGTAAGACCGATGAGAGGACTTGTCCCCATCATATTGATCTGGTCTTCCACCACCATAATATCTCCCGCATCTAGATCCTTTCGAATCCCACCCACCGCATTAGTGGTCACCAGAAGTTTCGCTCCCAACTCCTTCAAAACAAAATAGGGGAAGACTACCTCTTGAGGAGTCAA
>JACRBV010000046.1 GCA_016213065.1 Deltaproteobacteria bacterium | reverse complement strand
AAATTTTCCATGTCGGGATAGAGACGATCCCATAAAAAACGGGTTTCCATCACAGACAAATCGGCCCTCTCTTTCAGAAAAAGATCGGGCGATATATTCAACCCGGTGGCAAGTTTTCTGAGTGTATCGCTTTCGACATTGACCCATCCCTGTTTGGTGCGAAACCATTTTGAGACGCACGCCCGTGAAACCCGGGCCAGATTGGCAACATCGGATCTGTTTAGTTTTTTAGAAACCATTATATTTTTAAGTATTTGTAAATACATAGATTCTTCTTCTATCTGTCAACTATAGTAAACTTAAATGTAACAGGGGTCAAGATTGTAATTCTCTTCTTCATTCTTGACTTTATGTTCGCTCCAAATAATGTCGGCCGCATGAAAATCAAGAAAAATTATATTTTATCGCCGGGTCCGACGGCTATTCCTTCGGAGATTAGTCTTGCCGGGGCTCTTCCCATGATTCATCATCGGACTCCCCAATTTCAGAAAGTCATTAAAGAGGTTGCGGAAGGCCTCAAATATTTTTTCGTCACAGAGAATCCGGTTTATTTTGTTCCGTCCTCCGGCACCGGTGTGATGGAAATGGCAATTGCCAACCTTACTTCCCAGGGAGAAACAATTCTCGTGGTGGAGGGAGGAAAATTTGGTGAGCGCTGGAGCGAAATTGCCAGAGCTTTTCACTTGAACGTCATCCCGATTAAAATCGAATATGGAAAAGCGATTCAGCCCGCACAAATAGAAGAGGCATTGAAAAAAAATCCAGAAGCAAAAGGGGTTTTCACCCAGCTTTCCGAAACTTCTACGGGTTGCGTTTATGATATTGAAGCCATTGGAAAAGTTGTTTCCAAAACAGAGGCTCTTTTTGTGGTGGATGGAATCAGCGGTCTTGGCGCCGAACCTTGCTATCCGGACCAATGGGGGGTTGATTGCATTCTAACCGGTTCGCAAAAAGGCGTGATGTTACCACCCGGGCTCGGATTTATTTCGGTCAGTCCCAAGGCGTGGAAGAAAATCGAGCAATCAAAAAATCCTCGCTTCTATTTTGATTTGAAATCCTACAGAAAAGCCCTTCAATCGGATGACAGTCCTTATACTCCGGCAATCAGTCTTTTGTTTCAACTTCAGGAAGCACTGAAGATTGTAAAATCAGAAACCATCGAAGGTGTTTGGGCGCGCCATGGCTGGCTTGCCAACGCCACACGCGCGGGAGTGCAGGCGCTTAATCTGGAATTGTTCGCCGAACGTCCCGGAAATATTTTGACGTCCGTGAAAGTTCCCGCGGGACTGGACGGAGAAAAAATTGTGAAAATGATGCGCGATGATTTGGGCGTTACCATTGCGGGCGGACAGGGAGAAATGAAGGGAAAAGTTTTGCGCATTGCCCATCTGGGTTACGTGGATCGCTTCGATGTCATTGTCGGCATCAGTGCATTGGAAATTGCCATGAAGCGTTTGGGTGCCTCTGTGAAACTCGGAACCGGCTTGGCCGCCGCGCAGGAAGCACTCTGGCAGGATCCAAAAGGGGGATTATGAAATCACTCAAAGTCTTAGTTTCAGATTCCATTGCTGACGGCGCCGTTGAAGAAATGCGAAAGGCGGGACTCGATGTCACTGTCAAAACCGGTTTAAAGCCCGAAGCCGTTTGCGAAATTATTCCTCCTTTTGATGTGATCGTCGTTCGCAGTGCCACCAAAGTAACGGACAAAGTGATTGAAGCGGCAAACAATTTGAAACTGATTGTGCGTGCGGGCGTTGGTTTGGATAATGTGAATGTGGAGGCGGCGAAAAAACGCAATATTCGCGTTGAAAATACCCCGCATGCAACCACGATCACCGTCGCGGAGCATGTTTTTGCATTACTGCTTTCGTTGGCAAGACGGATTCCTCAGGCAAATGCTTCTCTGCAACGGGGCGAATGGGATCGCAAAAGCTTTCAGGGGACCGAACTCAAGGGGAAAACAATCGGCATTGTGGGGCTGGGACGCATTGGTCAAGAAGTCGCCAAGAGGGCCAAGGCGTTTGGAATGCGTGTCGAGGCGCATGATCAGATCATTAATCCCGAAGTGGCCGATGAATTGGAAATTAAGTTGAAATCTTTGGAAGAAGTCGTTTCCCAATCGGATATTATTTCGATTCATTTGCCGCTCACACCGGAGACCCGTCATCTTTTTAATTTGAATCTGCTTAAGAAAATGAAAAAGGGTGCCTATTTGATCAACGCCGCGCGTGGTGGCATTGTGGATGAAGAAGCTTTGGTGGAAATTTTACAGAGTGGACATTTAGCCGGAGCGGCGATTGATGTGTTTGAAAAGGAACCGCCGAGTCCTGATCATCCGTTGTTAAAAATGAAACAGGTTGTGGCTGTGGCTCATTTGGGAGCGATGACAAACGAAGGACAAATCCGCGCAGGCATTGAAGCCGCCCATATTATTATCGAGTTTGCCAAACATGGATGAAATTTATCACCGACTTCAGATTATTCCGATAGCCGATTCTCTCGTGCATGAGGGCATTGTCGAAAAGTGGGTTGACCAGATCGCCTCGAATGTCAAGGATCAGGGGATCATGAAAAATCCCGTCATCGTCTGCAGAAAAAATCCATACTATATTGTGCTCGATGGAATGCACCGCTTCGCGGCTCTCAAAAAACTCGGCGTGCGTGATATTTTGGCCTGCATGGTAGATTATTTTTCCCCAAAAATTGTTTTGGAAGGATGGGATGCTTTTCTTTTTCAACCGCTCGATTTGCCTCTTTTGTTGAAAGAACTTTTCCCTGAAAAATCGGGTTATCATTATTCCCGTGTCGAAAATTTGGCAGAGGCCAAGAAACGTGTGTTGAGCCGCAAATCGTTGTTGGCCGTTGGTGACACGAATGGGTCCGTTTTTGCCTTGGAAAAGAAAAACCTCGACTCAAACGAGTTGGTGGAAGAACTTTGTGTTGCAAACGACCGGATCGACCGCATCTTAAGTGAGCGGGATGTGAAGGTGGTGTATACCGATAATTCTTTGACGCTGGATAATTTTTCCGTTTCGGGCGCCCAATCCGTGGTGTTGCGGCCTCAATTCACAAAGGAAGAGGTATTGGCGAGAACGCTTCACAAGAAAATTTTCCCGCCAAAAAGCACGCGCCATTTAATTCCGGAGCGTCCTCTAAGAGTTGATCTGAATCTGTCTCTGTTGATGACCGATATCGATTTGAAAACAAAAAACAAACTTCTGCAGGACCATCTGAAGTGGTGTTACGAAAACAACCGCGTCCGTTTCTACCCCGAATCCGTCTACATCTTTGCGGATTAAAATTTTCTCCGCCGAATATGTGTTTGCGCGGGGGAGGCCTCTGTGGAAAGATGCGATATCTTTTGGGACACCCAAAAAATTCGCTCGACTCTCAGCGATTTTTGTTTTGATCCCGATAAGGTAAAAATCGCTTCCGAGACGCTTTCCACAGAGGCCTCCCCCGCGCAAACACACCACGGACTTCAAATGAAACAGTTTTTTTATTTAAATCCTACGGTGAATCCCGCCAGGAGGGGAATTCCGATTACGGAGGTGTGACCTTGGGAAAGGTGGCTTCCGAAATAAAGAGTGTATTTAGCGGGGACTGAAAAATTAAGGGAAACGTTTCGTTTTTGATCGAGAAAATATTGAAAGCCGGGGCCGAAATTGAAATTGATTCCACCGGCGCCTGTGTTGTTGTTAATCGAACCATCGGTAATAATGTTCATGCCCGTGCCGCCAATCCAGTAGAAATCAATTCCGTTTTGTGTTTCGATAATATGAAAGAGGGCGTTCAAATCAACGCCGATCACGTTCACCATTTCAGAGCGATTCAAACGCTGGCGGTTGAAGCTGACGGGAAGTTCAACGCCCCATCTGGAAGCGCAAAAATCGTAACCCACTTTCGCGTAACCTCCCCACCTTGTTTTGAAATTGATTCTTCCGAGAGAGGAAACGCCGGCGGCTGTTAATTGGTTGTTGGGTGAATATTGCAAGAGCTGGGAATAACCGGTTCCAAAATACCATCCTTCATGTCCGCAAGCTTGAGTGGGTGATGAAAAAAAGAGAAAACAAAATGAGCCCGCCAACAGGAGTGATGTGAGAATTTGCCGTTTCATGCTTTGGAATGCTTGTTACATGGGCCTTGCCGGTTCGACAACAAAAATTTTTCAGGTCGGAGGAAAGTTTTGTTAACTATTTGAAATAACTGATAAATATTATGATTGCCTTCGCCCCAAAATGGGCTATCAAGACTCAAACTTATGAACAAATCAAAAGGCATCTCGCCTGAATTTATTCGGGCTATTCCAAAATCCGATTTGCATGTGCATCTGGATGGCTCGCTTCGTCTTTCCACCTTGATTGATTTGGCGAAAAAACAAAAAATTGAACTGCCTTCTTTCACCGAAGAGGGCCTTGAGAAATTGGTTTTCAAAAAAAATTATGCCGACTTGGGAGAATATCTTCACGGTTTTAAATACACCTGCGCCGTTTTGCGCGACAAAGAATCGCTTGAAAGAGTTTCGTATGAATTGGCGATCGATAATTTTAACGAAGGCGTTCGCTACATTGAACCGCGTTTCGCGCCGCAGTTGAATGCGCACAAAAATCTTACCGTGTTGGAGGTGATTGAAGCCGTTGCCAAAGGTTTAGAACGCGCCAAAAAAGAACTTGCCCAAACACCCGGTGTGAAAAGTGGCGCGGAGCCGCCGTTTGAATATGGAATTATCGGTTGTGCGATGCGCAAATTTGATGAGCGTTTTTCCGATTACTTTCGCGATTTTGTTTCGGTGCATCGTCACACGCCTCTTGTGGAACTTTATCCCGTTGCTTCGCTGGAGGTGGTGAGAGCGCTGGTGGCAATGCGTGATGATTACGCGCTTCCGGTTGTGGGGTTTGATCTGGCGGGCGAAGAAAAAGGCTATCCGGCCGAGGATCATTTTGAGGCATATCAATACGCCCATAAACATTTTTTGAGAAAAACGGTGCATGCGGGTGAGGCCTATGGTCCGCCATCCATTTTTCAAGCGATCACAGATTGCCGCGCGGAACGCATTGGTCACGGTACCCATCTTTTCGAAATGGAACTCATTGAAGGGATGAACGCGAAGGAACGTAAACAATACGCCGACCAACTTGTACAATATATCGCCGAACAGCGCATCACCATTGAAGTCTGTCTCACGAGTAATTTGCAGACGATTCCCACCATTAAAAGTTTTAAAAATCATCCTCTGGGAAGGATGATTGATCTCAAACTCTCTTTGAGTTTGTGCACCGACAACCGGCTTGTCTCGCACACCACCGTTTGCAATGAAATTGAAAAAGCCGTGGAATCTTTTCCCATCAGCCCGTCACAGCTTAAGGATATTATCCTTTATGGTTTCAAACGCAGTTTCTTTTTCCATTCGTATGCCGAAAAGCGGGAATACGTCCGGCAAGTCATCGACTATTACGAAAAATTAGAAAAAAAGTTCGGAGTTATTTAGCTGAAAGCTGATTGCTGATCGCTTTTTTTAACGCGCACGGGTTTTTGCGATTTCTGCCCGGATAATGGCCCGGAAAATTTCGGGGTCGTTCCAGTATTTGACCCGCCGGTTGTTGACGAGTATCGTGGGCGTGCCGCTGACGTAGATTTTATTGCCGGCTTCCGCATCGGCTTTCACATGAGCCCGTGTTTCGGGAGATTCAAGACAATCAACAAATTCTTTTTCATTCCATCCTCTGTTTTTTGCCAATTGAATCAGCAAATCCCGCGTTAAATCTTTTTGGTTGCGGAAAATGTCGTCGTGATAACCCCAGAAATCCCCCATTTTTGCGGCACAGACGCTGGCTTGCGCGGCGATGCAGGCGTTTTCATGGAAAGATTGCGGGATGTGATCATTGCAATCTTTGTTAATGGGATAGTTATAAAAATAGAGACGGACTTTGTCTTTGAACTCAGACAGCATCGGTTTGAGATGGAAAGCGGCCTCTTTGCAAAAGGGACATTGAAAATCGCTGAATTCGATGACAGTAACCGCGGCATTGGGATTACCCCAAACCGGATTTTGCAGATCAGGGGTAAAATCATATTGCGATTGGCGAAAGTGATACGGAAGAATTTCGCTGACCGGAATGGCGAGAGGGGCGTTCTTAAGAAATTTTTTCTGGTAACTGGACATGATGCCCCAGCCCAATCCGAAAAGTACCAGTGTCAAAACAGTAAATTGAGCAAACTTGGGGCGGAGCGTGAGATGTTCCTGAAGACGAAAACGCCCGCGCAGAAAGAAATGCCAGCCGACAAAGAGGAGCAGGTTAACGCCATACATTGACAAACAAAGAAGACACACCACTTTCAAAACAAGCGTGGCGATGTAGGCTTTGTAGAGAGAAACGGCGAGGGCAATGAGAGACAAAACCCAACCAAAACTGGCGACCGCTTCTTTCAATTCTTTTTTGTAGAGGGTTAAAAGTGTCAGGACGATGGTCCATAAATAAAAAATAAAACCGACCCATGAGACCGGAATGTTTGCAAATTTGGCGTAGCTGGAAGCATAAGCCAGATCGCAATTGATTAATTCGCTGATATTGCAGAAACTTTTTTCCTCAAACCCTTTTTCGAGGATTTGAAAATATTGATGCGTGGCCAACAAAGAAACCGCGGCACCGACAATACTTAAAACAAGAATAAACCACAAAACAGAACGTTTCATAAATAGGGGAGAATTTTTACCACACTCTTCCAAATCGCAAAAGCCAAAACTTGACCAGAATGGTGCCATTACTTTCTGATCAAACTTGACCCACACCACGCGCAATAATCCCAATAATCTTTTGCCACGCTCCATCTGCAGGACGGGCAATTATCAGGAAGGGACGGATGATGCCACGGGCGCGCCACTTTTTTGTGGCAGTAGGGACAATAGCGCATGAAGAGCATCATGGGTTTCCGGCACCGCGGGTTGGTGCAGTGCTCGGTGTAGCGTTTGTCTTTTGAAGGGATCGGGGAAATTTTT
>JACRBV010000045.1 GCA_016213065.1 Deltaproteobacteria bacterium | reverse complement strand
TTTTTCTTTGGTGTTCTGCCCTCCAAGTATTCGGGCAGGTGGCGGGGCGACAATTCTATCCGCTCGGGCATGGCGGAATTCCCCCCACACCCCCCTTCCGCCGTGTTCTTGCGGGGACGGACGAGATTTTTGGCGGCGGCATTGAGGAGAGAATGGAAAGCTGATATAATTGATTTGCAAGTCACAAAAGTATTATATCACTTTCCATACATTATAATCTACTATGTCCACAATAGGCAAGAACATCAAAAGATTACGACAAGAAAAAGAGCTTTCGCAAGATAAGCTCTCAAAACTTGCTGATTTATCTCTCAATACGGTTGTTAAAATAGAGCTTGACGAAAGCCCAAATCCAACGATTGAGACCATTCAAAAAATTGCGAAAGCTCTTGAGGTTTCGGTTGATGACCTTTTGAAAAAATAGTTATGTTTATATCACAACAAGCACAAACAACATTGTTCGGAGATGCGGTTAAAACACATAAACTACCCAAGACGCAATATCTTGGCAGCAAGGAACGTTTGGTTAAATGGATTTTTGATAATGCGCCCAAAGATATCGAACATTTTTTTGATGCTTTTAGTGGAACTTCTGTAGTCGGTTACTATTTCAAAAACAAAGGTAAGAAAGTCAGTGTAAACGATTTTTTAAAATTTAATTACCATATCGGCAAAGCCATTATCGAAAATAGCGACATTACACTTGACGACAATGATCTCGAATT
Source organism: Deltaproteobacteria bacterium (assembly GCA_016213065.1). NCBI lineage: Bacteria > Pseudomonadati > Myxococcota > Myxococcia > Deltaproteobacteria bacterium. The sequence goes on along the minus strand of JACRBV010000045.1, from coordinate 15,591 downwards.
GCTGTTTTCAGAAAATAAAAGAGCGGGTTCATTGATTGAAGATGTTTTTACAGATGTTTTTTTCGAGCGAGATCAGGCGCGATTTCTAGATAACTTCCGAGCCAATGTGAATTTACTCGATAACGAGTATAAAAAATCTCTTGCTCTCACGGTCATGAATCGCGCCCTGACAAGAAAAGTTTTACTCGGCCATTTCGCTCATTTGAGTGCTTTGCGGTACAGCAAAGATCCATTACGCGTAAAAAGAAACCCAACTATTGCACGCCCGATTAAAGACCTATTTTTTGAACTTTTACCAGAATATAACAATGCTGTTTTCGATAATGGAAAGGAAAATGAGGTTTACTGCGAAGATACAATTCAACTAATTCCTAAATTAAAAAATATTGATTTGGTTTATTTTGACCCCCCATACTATGGCTGTCATCCCGATTATCAAGCGTTTTATCATTTCCTAGAGACATTTGTTGAATATTGGAAGGACAAAGAATTTGTTAATGGCACAAAACAATATTTTCCGAAAAAGGAAAGTGGATTTGTTCGAAAGGAAGAAACGATCGATTCTTTCAAAAAGCTATTTGCCGCCAGTGCTCATATTCCGTATTGGCTCATTTCCTACAATAGTGAAAGCTACCCTGAAAAGGAGACAATGATTGAATTGATAAGCCGACACAAGAAAGTTAAAGTATTCGAACACGAATACCAAAACCATTACGGCGGCAAAGGTTCAAAAAAGGGAACAAAAGAATATTTATTTTATTGCTATGAGTAAATTCAAACAATTCAAACAGCTATACCAGGACAATAAATTTGATGTCTTATTAAAAGACCCTGACAGTGTTTATTGGCTCAAATTGAGATCAATTTCTCGCAAAGAATTGATGGTGAATTTTTGTACAGAAAATGGGATTGATTCTACTGGCGTTAGAGGCACGGCGCTTTTTGAGCACATCTACGAGTCCAAGCCGGATGAGAAAATCGTTGATAGATTTATCGCGCAAAAATACTCTGTTGAACGCGCAGAGCGAAAGGCAAACGAAACAAAACTTGTTTCGGAATTATATAAAATGAAAGTCCTCGATTGGGGAGGAATCTACCAAAATAATCTTGAGAAAAGTATCGTTGATAACTACATCAAAAAAATTAAAGACTTTGATCTTTTGAATAAGAAAATTGAAAATGAAATTCACGCAAGTATGCGTGGGTATGTGCAGTCCTCGTGGTTTAATCACTGGACTTCAATTTTGATTGAAGACATTTCCAAGGATAACAAAAAAGTCATTCCTACTGTTGGCTTGATTAAAAAAGTGGACTTCTTTATTTCCAATGTTCCGTTTGATCTAAAAGTTACATATTTCCCCGAAGGATATATGCTTGCTAAGCGCAAAACGCTTGGTTTGCCAACAGAGATTCAGCTTCTAAAACGATTTGCAAAAACTAAGGGTATTCAATATGACAAAACCCAGAAGGATAAATCCCTAATGTCAGAATTGCTAACACGAATCTCCGAAAGAACTGACGCGGAATCTAAAAAATTCATTGCGGAATTCAAAGAAGCGCGCTGGAAAATTGTTGAGGATACTATCAAGGACAAAAAATCTCTTATCAAGTGGCTTTACGAGGAGCAAGGCGAACGAAGATTTGATGCCGCCAACCGTCTATTTTTGGTTTTGATTGATAAGGAAAATATGGAGGAGAGTTGGAAAATGAAAAGAAATATAGAGTTATTAGGCGACGAGGTTAATTCTTATCTTGATAAATTTAACGCAAAGGATACATCAAAATTAGATATTGAATTTGATTGGATGGACGGCAAAAAATACAACACTGTCTCTGATGCCATTTTTATCGTCAAAAAATAATTTATGAACCAGTATGCAGAAACAATTTGGAATACGCTTGCAGCTGTAGGAGCAATCGAAACGGTAGTCCTTATCGCTGGAATAGTATATGCAATCTATCTTTGGTTTAGAGGCATACTCCCAGCTATTCTGCGTCTCGGTAATGGTCTAGCAAAAAGAAAAATCGCTATTTTTGCGAAGGGTGATAATGTTAAAAGTTTAACGGATTTACTCTGCGATTCGAGATTATTTCGGGAGAAAAACATTCTCGTAATTACGCAAAATGGCGATTTGGGGAAAGCAGAAAAAGCTTCAGTGTATCTAGTTTATTGGCATGATTGGGCGGAGAACATTGATGAAATTCTTACTAAAAAACCCGATGAATGTGCGTTAGTTATCTATGCTCCATACGACAAGGGCAAGATACCTGACGAACAAATGAAAAAGTTAGACGGGAAAAGACATTCGGCGGTAACAAACTTTCGCGGCAGATTACTAAATGACATTGTAACCTCAATGATTACGACTAGTTATGACCGCTGAAATGTACTTAGCTCAAATATTACAGAAATATACAGCGAAAAGTTTAATCAACTACTCGCAACAAATTTCACAGCTAAAAAGCACCCTACAATCTTAGGCGAGCAGTTGTTATGTAAATATTTTGGATTCTGGTTCGCGGGCAAAAGGAACTGCTATATCTCTTGCTTCTGATGTAGATTACCTTGTTTCTCTAACGAGTGGGTGTAATGAAAATAGTGGCGGGCTTAAAAGTATTTATGACGGACTTTATACGAAACTAAATAATTCCTATCAGAATGTTCGCAAACAAAACGTATCTGTCCGAATAAATCTAGGCGGACTTCAAGTTGATGTTACTCCGGCGAGAAAACAGAATGGACTTACTAATGACCATTGGGTTTATCTCTCAAAATCAGGCTCGCGCCAGCAAACAAATATTCAAAAACACATAACTGATATTTCTCAATCTGGTCGCACAAATGAAATTAAGATCATAAAGATTTGGCGCGAGCTAAATCAGCTAGATTTTCCCTCAATTTATTTAGAATATTTGATTGTAAAAAATATTCTACAATACAAAGGAACTGATTTTGCCTCAAACGCTTTTTATATTTTTCAGGAGCTCGCCAAAGATACCGGAAATCCTCTTTTCGCTCGGGTAGTAGATCCAGCAAATTCAAACAATATTCTCTCTGACCTTTTGACTGCCACAGAAAAGAATAAAATTGTGGCAAAAGCAAAAGTTGCAGCAAGTCAACAATATTGGGAGAATATTGTTTGGTAATGCCGCCGCCGAAAAATCCGTCCGTCCGAGCGAGGGCATGGCGGAAGGGGGGTGTGGGGGGAATTCCGCCATGCCCGAGCGGATAGAATTGTCGCCCCGCCACCTGCCCGAATACTTGGAGGGCAGAACACCAAAGAAAAATGTCCTTTCCTTTTTAGAAGAAATCGGTCGCGCGCAAATCCGAAAAGCAAGGAACATTTTTCTTTGGTGTCCGCCGAGTCCGCGAGGCGGTGGCGGGGCGTCCTCATTCGTGGGGGTTCTCCGCAAAATGGGTTCTGACTTTTTCAAACAAACACCACAATCCTTCTTTGCAATCCTTCACGATTTCATTTAATAATCTTTCCAACGCGCCTCTTAAGGCCGGAAAGGAGATTTACTATGGAAGAACAATTAGAACGTCAGATGGAGCATGTGGGTTCGTGGTTGGGCACTTTCGCCGCGTCTGCTTTCGGATTGATGTTTGCGATGATCGGTCTTGCTTTTCTGATTTTTCTCATCGTTGTCTGGTGCCGTATTTGGTCCAAAACCGGCAATAGCGGTTTCTTTGGGTTGTTGATGTTCATTCCGTTGGTTAATTTTATTATGATGTTGGTGTTGGCTTTCAGCGATTGGCCGATCCACAAAGAATTGCGATTACTCAAGGAGCGAAAAGTTTAGCGATATGTCCATTCTTGAACGCCGCGCAAAAATCGTAGCTACTTTGGGCCCCGCCACCGATATCCCCACCGTTTTGGAAAAAATGATCTCTGCCGGAATGAATGTCGCGCGTTTTAATTTTTCCCACGGAACACATGCCGACCACAAACGCAGGTTTCAGATGGTTCGCCGGCTTTCCAAAAAATTAAAAAAACCAGTCGCCGTTTTGTTGGATTTGCAGGGCCCAAAAATTCGAACTGGTCTTTTACAAAATCATAAATTGGTTCACCTGATCAAAAACAATGAATTTCACATCACCACAAAGAACAAATTGGGAGATGCAAATATTGTTTCCACCACTTATGGACACCTCCCTCATGACGTCAAAAAAGGAGATCCCATTTTGTTGGATGACGGGAGAATGCGTCTGGAAGTGCTTTCCAAAACAGATGATACCGTTGCCTGTCGTGTGGTGTATGGAGGATGGCTTAAAGAGCATGCCGGAATAAATCTGCCGGGGACCCGTATCAGTGCGCCTGCCTTGACAAAGAAAGACTTGGACGACTTAAAATTTGGAATGGAGTTGGGTGTGGATGCCATTGCCCTCTCTTTTGTGCGGCAGGCCAAAGATGTTTTGCAACTCAAACAAATTTTGAAACAAAATAAATTTTATGTTCCCGTCATTGCGAAAATTGAAAGAGCAGAGGCGCTGGATCATCTTGATGAAATTCTTCAAGAGGCCGAAGGGGTGATGGTGGCCAGAGGAGATCTCGGCGTGGAACTTTCTTTTGAAAAGGTGCCTGTATTGCAAAAGCGCATCATCCGCAAAGCCAATGAAACAGGGACTATCGTGATTACGGCAACGCAAATGCTTGAGTCGATGATTGATGATCCGGTGCCAACAAGAGCGGAAACTTCTGATGTCGCCAATGCTATTTTTGATGGGACCGATTGCGTGATGTTGTCGGGAGAAACAGCAAAAGGAAAATATCCGATTGAAGCAGTTGCCGTGATGGCGCGTATTGTCCGGGAAGCGGAGCGAAGCCATTATGAACACGATGAAGAAGATGCAGAGCACGCGCATCATCGCAGTTCTTTCGCGCACGCGGTGGTACACGCGGCGTGCCAAGCTTCTGATGAAGTGGAAGCCAAAGCAATTTTGGTTTTTTCTATGACGGGGGGTACGGTTCGAATGATTTCGAAATTGAAACCTAAAAAACCGATTCTTGGCATTGCCCCCAGTGAAACGGTTTGCCGCCAGATGGCGCTCTACTGGGGAGTTTATCCGGTTTTCGCTCCTATGGGTGTCTCAACCGATGAAATGATTGTGCTTGGAGAAAAAGCGGTGCTTCGCGAAAAGATTTTGTCGAAAGGGGACAAAGTCGTCGTGGTTTCAGGTTCCCAATTATTGCGCGGCGCAACCAATATGATGCAGATTCTCAATATTGCCTAATTGACATTTTTGACATATAAATTTATATCACTTAATAAATTTATAAATATTGCTTTATGGATATGAATTTTACTCTTTTGAATCCTTTTCGTCCTGGTGCCGGGCATCCTCCACCTTATTTGGCCGGTCGGGAAAAGGAAAAAATCGAATTCTCACGGATGCTTGATCAGAGTCCAATTCTCTCCAATTTGATATTAACCGGGTTGCGCGGAGTGGGCAAAACCGTCTTGTTGGAAACATTCAAACAATTTGCCATTCAAAAACAATGGCTTTGGGCCGGAACAGATTTGTCGGAATCATCGAGTGTCAGCGAAGAAAATATTGCCATTAGAATTTTGGCCGATTTGGCCCCGCTGGTCGCGGGCGTTGTTGTTGGGGAGAAAGAAAAACGTCAAATCGGTTTTCTCTCCGCATCGGTTAAACAATCCATTCATCTTGATTTTTCCATTCTCAGGCGTGTTTATGATCAAACACCCGGTTTGACTTCTGACAAATTGAAGTCGGTGTTGAATCTTGTTTGGTCCTGTCTGCAGGAATCCCAGTGCCACGGAATTGTTCTGGCTTATGATGAGGCTCAAAATTTGGGTGACCAGGCATCTGATCATCAATATCCTCTTTCCCTATTGCTGGATGTTTTTCAGTCGATTCAAAAAAAAGGGATGCCTTTTTTTCTTGTTTTGACGGGTCTTCCGACCTTGTTTCCAAAATTGATTGACGCTAGGACTTTTTCAGAACGCATGTTTCATGTCATGACACTCGGGCGTTTAAATGAAAACGAAAGTGGTGACGCCATTCTCAAACCCATAGAACAACAGAATTCACCGGTCCGTTTCAGTAAAGCCGCCGTCAGGGAAATCATAAAATATTCGGGGGGATATCCCTATTTTATCCAGTTTTTATGCCGTGAAATGTTTGATTCTTATCTTCAACAAAAGGCCAGCGGAGAAGTGCATCCTGGTGTGACGGTTTCCGAGATGGTTCGCAAGCTGGACACCGATTTTTTTGCAGGCCGCTGGAATCGTGTGACAGACCGGCAACGGGAGCTGTTGTCCATTGTTTCAGAACTTCCAAACTGTAATGAAGAATTCTCCCTGCAGGATATTGTGGAAAAATCAAAAGGGGCTCTCGGCAAACCCTTCAGTCCGAGCCATGTCAATCAAATGTTGTCCAAATTGACCGACAACGGACTTGTTTATAAAAATCGTCACGGACGTTATTCTTTCGCAGTACCACTTCTGGGCGATTTCATTCGTCGGCAAAGGGAAGAGGGGATTTTATAGCTTTCTTTTGTCAGCTACGCCCGTAGTCGTCTTCGAGACGAATGACATCATCGAGATGGAGGGTTGAAACTTCTACTAGGCGGCAGTTTTCCAGAGCGGTGAATCGGTGCTTCTGCAGGGGTGGGTTGTGAAAGGTGTCTCCGGGTTTTAGAATTTTTTTCTCCCGTTTTCCGGATTTTTCAAACTCCACTTCCAAAAGACCTTCCAAAACCAAAATCGTTTCCTCTTTTTTTTGATGATATTGATAGGAGAGCTGATGCCCTTTGTTAATCACCAGAATTTTGCCGATGTAGTTTGAAGTCTGTGCCCAGATTTCCTCGTGACCCCATGGCTTCTCTATCTGCTGCATATCAAACAGCCTCGGGGGAGGGGTCGGCGTCTTGCACGAATACTTCTTTCGGTTTCTTTTCGGATGTCTGTTTTGCGATGCGTGCAATCAAAATAAAGAAGGAGACAAGGGCGATAACGAGTTCTATTCCACCTTCCACTTTATTTTTCAGAAGGACATCCCCGATGCCAAAATTCAGAGTGAACAAAAAGACAAGACCTATGACCCAGCTCAACAACGCACTTCTCAATTTAAAGGAGGGTACAAAATGATATTTTGCATAGATATGACTCCATCCAAATCTTGCAGGTCCCACCTTGGCTACAAATTCCTTCAGAACTTTTTCATCTACCGGTTTGGTGAGGAAGGTGACAATCAACCATGAAATGGTTGAGATACTAATAATGATCCACATTTTATAGGAATAAAGCATTCCGGGATTAACTAATTCAATAGTTACTGTGACAATGCCCGAAACTACCATGGCCGTGAATTCGGTCCATGCGTTGACTCGCCACCAGAACCATCTCAAAATCCAAGTAAGCCCCGCGCCGCTGGTAAATTCCACCAGCAGTTTCCATGTATTTCCAATCGACTGAATATTCATTGCAACGAGAATGGAAAGGCCCAAAGTCACAACTGTGGCAATACGGGAAGCCATGACATAATGTTTATCCGATGCTTTTTTCACCAAAAAGCGCCGATAAAGATCATTAATCATATAAGAACTGCCGAGATTGACGTGGGTGGCAACCGTTGACATGAAAGCGGCGATGGCGGCAACAACGACAACTCCCAGTACGCCATGAGGCAACACTTTGGCCATCATCATTGGATAGGCCATTTCAGGATCCACCATGTTGCGACCAAAAATAACGAGGGCCGCCAGAGCGGTGAGAATCCAGGGCCAGACTTGAATCACAAAATTCATGAAAGCGAAAAAGAATGTTCCCAACACGGCATGTCTTGCATTTTTGGCAGAGGACATGCGTTGAATATGTTTTCCACCTCCATCAGCAAATTTGTGGGCCCACCATTGAACGCAAATGTAGGTCAAAAAAACAGAAATAGGCATCCACTGACTTGCCTGCGGCCAAGTAGGATAGAACTGGGTGATGCCACTGCTGGCGCCATACATTGTGTCCAGTTTGCTCAGCATTGTAGAAATACCACCGGCTTCCTTGACAGCATAAAATCCGAGTGCGGTTGTTCCGCCAACCGCAATAAAATATTGGATAAAATCGGTCCAAATGACGCCATAAAAACCCGAGGCAAAAGTATAGATAACAACAATGGAGGTAAAAATAATAAGAACTTGGGTGGTGTCCATAGTGGTTACGCCGGTCATGATTTTAATCAGACCTTTGTAAACCCAGCCCATGACGACACAGTTGAAAAGGACTCCAAAATAAAAACCTTTGAAGCCACGCAAGAAAGAGGCGGGTTTCCCACCGTAACGTTTTTCCACAATTTCAACATCAGTAATGACTTCGCTTTTGCGCCAAAGTTGTGAAAAAAGAAAAGTGGCAAGCATAACCTGAATGGCACCGGCCCAGAAAAACCAGCAACCGGCAATACCTTCCTGAAAGATGTACTTGGTGACCGCAAGAGGAGTATCTGCCGAAAAATTGGTGGCGGCCATCGAGGTTCCCAAAAGCCACCATGGCATTGAGCGCCCGCCTACAAAATAATCTTCCGTGGAGCGGGATGCTTTTCGGGTGAAATAAAAACCGGTGACAAAACAAATCAAAACATAAGCAACAATAATGGAGTAGTCGAGGAAGTTCAGTGTTCTCATGAATTAAAGATTTCCTTCCATTTTTGGGATGAGCTCGTCTAGCATTTGATGAGGGAATAGGCAAGATTTTAAATGACAATTTTTCTTGCAAAGGCCTCCTCTCTGAGATAGTCAGGACCGGTCCTGGGGGACTTTCTAAGAGATATTTATGATGCCTGTTATCAACTTGGTCCCCCCCTCCATTCTTCCTCCTCTACCTCCATTTCTTATTGATGGTCCAAGAGAAATTGAACTTTTAGCAGACAACTCTGCTCCTCTTCCTCCTCGGGATGTTTTTGTGTCTTCCGCTAAAATACAAAATCCGGTGGAAAAGAAACCGGAATATAGATGGATTGTTGATGTCGCGGGGGTGGTTGGTGCTGTGGTCGGTTTTGTTTTTGGAGGACCTGTTGGCGCTGTTGTTGGTGGTACTATTGGCGCCGCATTAGCAGTCCCCTTAAGACGCTTTCTGGCGGGAACAGATCCAAACGATCCCAATGAATTAGGTCTTGCCGGTGAAACGGCGATTACAGCGGGTTCCTCTTTGTTGTTCGGGGCAATTTTTATGGGAATGGGGGCGGTGGTCCGCGTTTTTGCCAGCAGGGCAAGCGCTTTCTTTGCCAGTCGTGCATCCAGCACCTTGGCAAGCAGACCTCTCTTGAGAAAGGGTGTTGAAATTCTGGGAAAAGCCTGGACCCCTTTCAAAGAATGGTATGTCAAAAAAGGTCATGTTCCTATTCGAGCCGCCGCGGCAGTGCCGGTTGTCTATGATCTAACTCATAACAAAAATGGGAAATTGGATCTTACGGATATGTCGATTGATACTCCTTTAGGATTTGCCACCGCTCTTTATGCCGGCAATGGGGTTTACTCGAAACTTTTTGGAAGCAATGTTTTTGGTCTCGACACCGCGGCTCCATTAAGTATGGCTTCCTATCAGCTCTTTCGGCTTATGGCCGGTGCAAAGGCATCAGATTTTTCTGATTTTAATTACAATCAGGCTCTTCGTTTTCGCTACGTTGCCGAAATTGGAAATAATATTCAGTCCATGATGCTTTATGGAAAAGCCTATTGGGACATTGATTTCAGAATGGAAAAGGCGGTTCAAAAAGGTTTGACCGCAAACACTAATACCGGCACAAAAACGAAACCACTGTTGGCCCCCGCTTTTGACGCTTTGGCCGTTGCGTATCGCTATTTGGTTCCAAGACCTCTAAAAAGAATTATTCGCCCAACCATCGATTATCCAGTTGGGCCTTTAGCTGGTTCCGGACTTAATCCTGCAATGGCGGATCGACTTACGATCTTGACCGGTTTTAACGGGAACGACATGATGCGACCTCAATTTGAAACAGGAGGAAGACTCGTTTCTTTGGGTCAGACATGGGGTGTGGTTGTTCCGTGGCAATTTTTAAGTGCACCCTTGCTTGGAATGACTCCCGCTCAATGGGGACAAAACCGTTTTTGGAAAATGACAACGTGGTCGTATATCGGAAATCCTATCAAAGCGGGTTTGGGTGGAGATACTTCTCTGGCGCAATGGGGTGGTTTTGCCACGGGAATGACAATCGATGCCGGTGTGACCGTGTTTTACAATCCACGCGCTGATAAAAAACATTGGGCTTGGGATTTACATGAATCGCTGGCCGCCTTCAGACAACATCCGGAACAACAGGATGCAATTGCAGATCATGTGATGAACGAAATATTCAATCGTCAAATGACCGATTGGGATCTCAAATCGTTTGTCAGTTTGAAAGGTCTTCATCGTTTTAATTCCAAATATCTTCGAACATTTGATGAAGAGGTTGCCGCATTATCCGCTGAGGAAAGAGAAAGTTTGGAAAAAATTTATCAAAAACGCTTGGCATCTGGCGACGATTTTGGTTTAAGAGAGCTTGGTCAAATTTTACAAAAGTAATGAAACAATTTTTTATCGTTAAAGATGCCGAGGCTCTTGCCAAGACAGCCGCTTCTTTTCTAACAAAACAGATTCAAAGGAAGCCAAAATTTTGTCTGAGTCTCGCTACCGGCTCTACCCCCAAAAGAGCCTATCAATTTTTTACCCAAAAAAGGGTTGAGGAACGCCTTGACCTGAGCCAGATGCATTTTTTTCATCTCGATGAATATGCAGGGCTTGCCCAAAAAGATCCACGAAGCTTTGCGTTTTACATTCGGGAAAATGTTGTTGTCCCTTGGGGGCTTAAAGATTTTCAGGTTTCTTTGTGGCAGGGGGATACTCCTGATCCTTTGGTGGCCTGCACCTCCTATGAAAAGGAAATCAAAAATATTGGTGGGATCGATTGTCAAATTTTGGGGCTCGGAATCAACGGGCATATCGGTTTTAATGAACCGGGTTCTTTGAGGGAAAGTCGTTGCCGGATTGTGGCTCTGACGGAGGAGACCTTGCATCACAACAAAAAAGATTTGGAAGGAGGACCTCTCCCGACACACGCATTTACAATGGGAATTGCCAATATTTTGGAGGCCCGAAATCTTCTTTTGTTGGTGACGGGACAAAATAAAACAGAAAGTTTGAAAAACTTTCTTCAAGAAGAAGCAAACCCCGATCATCCCGCTTCTTTTTTGAAGGAACATGATCATTTGACTGTAATTGTGGATCAAGCGGCTTTGGCCAATTTAAAAATCAATCCGGAGGTGTTCGAAATCCATGAGTGACATAAAGGTTTATTATCCAGACGATTTGCCCACAGAAAAAACCATTCTCGTGTTTTCTCCCCATCCAGATGATACTTCTATCTGCGCCGGAGGGATCACCTCGCTCTTAAGCAAAAAAAACAAGGTTTTCTCTGTCGTGATGACAACGGGTCATCGTGCGAAGATTGAAGGTTTAAGTGAGGAAGATCGTATTCGCTTGCGGGAAGAAGAGTCTTCCAAAGAGGGAAAAATTCTGGGAACCGAAGTTGTTTTTTTACGATTGAAACTTTATGAAAGCGGGAAAATTGAAAGTGCAGACCTTGAAAAAATAACCGAACTTCTGGAAAAATATCAACCCGAACTGCTTTTTCTTCCCAATTCGGAAGATCCCCATCCCACCCATCATTTGTGCAACCAGATTGTTCATCGTGCGGTGCAACAATACACAAAGGTTCACCCCACAACATTGGCTCTCTGGCATTATGAAAGCCCTTGGTCTCTTTTCAATAGGGAAGATTTTAATGCCGTTGTTTCTATCCCCGCTGATGTTTTTGAACAGAAATTAAATGCCATCCGGGCGCATGCCTCCCAAAACGATAGAACCAGTTATGATGTGATTGCATCTTCGCTGGCACAAATACGCGCGGCCATTGTTCCGGAACAGCAATTGGCAGGATATGGAGAGAAACCGGTGGCTATGGGACCGTATGTTGAGCTCTTCAGCGTTATCTATGTCGGACACAAGGTCAAGTTGGTGGAATCTTTTTCAGGAGTGCGCGGCATTTTCCGACAGGGTCTGACAACAGAAGTTGCCCAGAATTATGGTTACGCCTATGGAAGTTGGCTCAAACATGTTTTGGACGTGAATCCAAAAGTTTTGGTTGGTATGGATACACGTCATTCGAGTTTCGTTTTAAAAAATGCAATTATGGAGGGTCTGAAAAAAGCCCACTGCCATATTTTTGATATCGGTGTGGCCACAACACCGATGGTTCAATTTGAAATTCGAAATAGGAAAAGTGAAGGGGGAGTAATGATTACGGCAAGTCACAACGAGCCGGAATGGAACGGGTTCAAATTTTTTTGGGGAGATGGCGGTGCTCTGATGCCCGATCAGATTCAACAGGTCATCGAAAATTATCATGCTGAAATTCAGGATCCCGAACGTCCTTATGTGGAACACTACATCCGCTTTTTACTGGATTGGATTGGTGAGAAAACCGTTGCGAAAATTTGCGAATCAAAACTCAAAATTGTGGTCGACCCCAACGGAGGGGCCATCATTGTTGTTTTGAAAAAACTCTTCGATATTCTTCAGATTCAAACGGTGGAGTTGAATATGGTGGAAGGGAAATTCGCCCACTCTATTGAACCGACGCTCAATTCGCTGAAGCACATGGGCCCTGTGATTAAAGACAGTGGGGCTGATTTTGGTGTTACCTGGGATTGCGATGGAGACCGCCTTGAAATTATTTTGCCGGGAGGTGAATTGTTGTCGGGTCATTACATTCTGGCTCTTCTGGTTGATCAGGTTCTGAAAAAGACAAAGGGAAGCAAAACAGTTGTGGTTAATGCCGCCACTTCAGGAGTCGTGGCCTCGATTGTTAAACGATACAAGGCGAAATTGATTGAGACTGATGTGGGAGAGACCAATGTAGTGACGATGATGAAAAAAACCAAAGCGGTTGTTGGCGGAGAAGGGGGTTCTGGAGGCGGAATTATTCCTCCCAGTCGGTGTCGCGACGGGATTATGACCTTGTTGAAAATTTTGGAACTACTGGTGGAGCAGAAAAAAACATTGCCACAACTTTTGGATCTCTACCCCAAATATTATACTCGCCAATTAAATCTGAAAATTGATTCAAGTCGGATAGAAAAAATTCAGAAAGAGATGACAGCCTATTTCAAACAGGCTGAACCCCGGACATTTGGTGGAACCCTTGGAGGTTTTAAATTGAGTTGGGATGATGGCACTTTTCTTTGGCTTAGAATGTCGAAAACCGAAAAAGATTTGGTCCGATTTCTTGTTGATTCTTCGCAATCTAAACAGACAGAAAAAATTTTTCAGGAAGGGATGCAGATTTTACAAAAAAACATCCCGCAGGTTTAGATTATCTTGTGCCCTGCGCGGTACCGGTGGATTGCTGACTTCTTCTTCCTTCTCCCACCGCCTTTCTGAGCAATGGAACGAGTCGATCACCACTGCTTGTCCATGAATAGTTGGCATGAACATGAGCCGCAACACCGGAACCCATGCGTGCTTTCATGTTTTCTCTCAGAGCTTGGATAACAGCTTTGGCAAAGGCTTTATCATCCCCGCGTGGAACACGGACTCCAACCTCTTCTGTGATAATTTGTCGCAGTCCTCCTACATCGCTGGCAATGATTGGAAGCCCTGTTCCGGCTTCTTCCAATGCAACAATTCCAAAAAGTTCCGTATTGGAAGTGACGAGGCCCACATCTGCAATATTAAAGAATCTGGAAAGTTGATTGTGATCTCTATTTCCTACAAATATCACGGTATCCGCGACGTCCAAATTTGCGGCTAAATCTTTATATTCCTGAAGTTTACCTCCGCCTCCGGCAAGAACGAAACGAACTCCGGGCATAACCTCTTTTACTTTAGCCGCCGCACGAATCAGTGTGTCAACTCCTTTGGCTTCAGCCATGCGTCCGGCAAAAGCGACAACATGCGTGATCCCTTCGGAAGAGATCCCTAATTCAGCCAAGACTTGCGCGCGATCCAGTTGGGCCGGTGCAAAAACATCTCCTGAAAATCCATGGGGAATAGTATAAACATCTCGCAAATCAACGCCATATACAGCCGGAATAGCTCCGCTTACCAAATCGGTTGCTGTTATAATACTGTTGGCACCTTGGACTCCGGCAAAAACATATTCTCCCAAATTAGAAGGATATGGAGAACTTAAAGGACCTTGAGGGCCCTGTGGGTATGCGGCACGGACATGATCACAACAGTTTCCATGGCAGACAACAACGTAGGGAAGTCCCGTTCTTCTTGCCGCTTCCGCACCAATCCACGCATGATTTACAAGAAGCACATCCGGTTGCATGTCTCTGGCGGCAACAGCTACCGCATCGGCAACGCCTTCCGCATAGGCTTCCATTTCATCCGGTGTCATGTCTCTGTAACGAACTCCATCAGGACTTGCCGGGTTGGACTCAAAAACCGGCAAAGGGGCTAGTGCCGCGCCCGCTTTGGAAGCATGAAAAGGTGACGTAAATGGGAAAAGGTATTGTGGAAAAGAAGCGCTGGAATCAAAACGCGCTCCCAAAAACAACATGCTTACATCTCCGCCTCTATTCTTAAGGTCTTTTGCTACGGCTGTGGCAAAGGTGCCGCTTCCATTGCTGAAAGGAGGAAAAAGAGAAAGAGAAAGCACTCTAGGAACGGACTGTCCTGCTCTGAGGGGAATTGTTTCACTCACTCCGGCTGGAACCGGCAAACTCACTGTGCTATCTTCTGGGCTCGGTGAATAATGAAGTTGTGTGGGACGGTACTTTAAATGTGCCAATGCGGATGCCGCGGATGGTGCAAAACGGATTGTTTTTGTTGTGGGGGTAGGCAGAGCTCCGTTGAATCCTTTCAAAATAGCCACTAGACGAGTTTTGGCCTCTTCAGCATTTCCGCCAATACCAAGCATGGTTCTGAATTCACTCACAGCTGTTGCTAACTGGGTGCGAATAGTTTGATCAAAAGTAGGCAAGCTCGACGCCGCTTCCAAAGCATTGAGTCCTTCTTCCCATGCAGAAGGTTGAGTTAAAGGCAGACCTTGAAAAAAATCTGCAAAGGTTGGCACTTCTGGTATTATGGCTACTGTTGCTGTTGCTAGTGCAATGCCTGTCATGCAATCCCCCAAGTCAGTCTGCTATCTTCAGCATCAGACAGGAATAGGTGTTTCCGTTGGGATCACCCATTCGGTTGCGAAATCCCGGAGCCACCCAGTTGAGCGCCTCCGGTTTACCATTTTTAACAAGACAGATTTTTGCTCCGGAACCTCCGTCCAAACTGATGACCTGTTCCAAATTTTCACCAACATTGATTTTTTTGATAATCGCTTTAAGCGCCGCGGCCATTTCTGAAAAAGAAATCCCGACCGAATATTCATATCTGCCGCTAAATGCAAAGGCGCCAAAGAAATTGGCCGTTTTGACAAGTACGGTGCGCGGTTCTCTTCGATACGGTCCGGGCGTGGAAGGGGTGAGCAAGATCGCCGGCAGTGACTCCGCCTGGGGCTACAACTTCGGCGCATTGTTCAACGCCAGCGCGGACACGCGCATCGGCATGTCC